>JAKUPQ010000025.1 GCA_022450665.1 Alphaproteobacteria bacterium
TTTAACCGTGTAATTAAGTAACCCTTCATCTACCGGCGAGGTTTCACCATAAAACTTATCGGTCCATCCGGCATAATATTCAAAAATATCTGCGCAGGTAGGAATGTCATCTGCCATGGATTCACTGAATAGTTTTCCGTTTGGCAGGGTTTCAAGTAAAGCGAGTTTTTCCGTGTTTTCGCGAATTAACTGTGCAATTTGTCGCAAAGCATGTGCTCGTTCGCTACGGCTTACTTTAGACCAACTTCCAGCCTCGTGACGTTCATTTGCAATTTTCGCCGCATGCGCTACCTGTTTTTCGTCAGCCATTGCAAACTGGCATAATTTTTCGCCATTTGCAGGATTAGTAACCGACCACTGTCCGCCCTTGCCAAGCACCCATTCACCATTGATATATTGCTGTTTAGGTTGTTGCAACCATTCACGCGCCCACGCAAGGGGAATTGTATTATTTGTCATAATGACCTCCAAGTTTAAAATGTTGGCTGAATTAATCAGGCATATTTGATGGGCAGATGGTAAGGCAATGCATGCGTTGGCACAAATGACATTAGCTAATAGCGCCCTGTATGAAACTCATTCGCTGCCGTTTGAATCAGCGAGGTAACGCAGCACTTGCGCCAGATCGCCGCCGCTTTCTTTGTAAATGCGCGAAGCATACGAATAACCCTTTTGTTGCTTTAGACGCATTAAAGCGGGAATCAACGTGTTGATATTGGCATGATTTCGTTCAATATCAGGCTCAATACCTTTGACGCAATGTTCCATGAAAGAACGGATACCATTTTCCAATGCATTAATAGCATCAAGCACATTATGCACAACAACCGTTTGCCATACATTTAAATCTAACTCTCCATGATCTTGCGTCATCTGCGCTGCATAGCATCGCCCACAGGCCTGCATGCAGCATTGCACCAGATATTCAGGGATCGTGGGGTTGATCTTACCCGGCATCGCCGACGACCCGGGCTGCACCGCGGGTAAATGCAACTCGCCAAATCCGGTTGATGGCCCTGAGGACATGAGGCGAAAATCTTTTGCAATTTTCAGCAATCCGCGAGCAAATAAATCCAGCCGGTTTGCAACCGAAACCAAATCATCATGATTTTGCGATGCATCAAACAAATTAGGGCTGTGTCTGTATTTATCGCAGCCCATCACCTGATGAATTGTATCAAGCACCAAAGCAAAAAACTCTGCTGAGCAATCGCCTTTACGGCCAATAATATTGCCGCCAAGATTAATATTATAAAGAGCTTCAATGTCTTGATTCAAACGTTCGCAATTGCGCTCTATAAGGCTAACATAACCGCTGAATAAATCGGCAAAGCTAATTTCTACAGCATCTTGCAGGCATGTGCGCGATATTTTTAAAACGCGCTGCCATTGCTCTGCCTGATGGCTCAACGCCGAAGATAATTCACACGCGGCTTCGTGCAGGCCACGCCATTTTCCAATCACCGCAAAATGACACGCTGTGCCTAGTGTATCACTAGTCGCATTGTTCAGGTTAATATGGTCGTTAGGGTGAATGGGAGTATAGCTACCCAATGGCTGCTGAAAATGCACTTTATTTGCCAGATTCGCCAGCACCTCATTGACATTCATATTGGTAGAAATGCCGCCGCCGCCATGGCAGGCATGCACCGGAAACTGCGCCGCTGGCAAATTGTCTGCCAATTGTGCAATTGTCTGGATAATGGCATCCGCTAAATCGGGTGCAAGCTCGCCAGTTCTTTTGTTTGTAACTGCGGCTATTTTTTTAACCGCCAACACGCCCTGTATCAGCTCAGGATATGCAGATAAGGGTTTTTCTCCATTAAGCGGGTAAAGTTCGACAGCCCGCTGAGTCTGCGCGCCATATAACGCATCTGCAGGAACAGATATAGAACCAATCAGGTCGGTTTCGGTGCGATAATCAGTCATAGTCACCCCGCAATAAAGCGTTCTTTATACCCACCGTATCAAAGCTGTTTCGCCGCCGCCATACAAACGAAAAAAACACCGAAGACCATGAGTAAAACTCACGCTTTGCATTGGCAGCCCCCTGGGCAACAAAATAATTGTTGTGCCAAAACCAGAAAAGACTGAGTATCCTTAGCATAACACAACCAGATTTATCAGTAGTTTTATGCGCATATTGCCTTCTTTAACCACGTTGAGAGTATTTGAAGCCGCAGGCAAAGAGCTGAAGTTTACCCAAGCGGCAAAACAGCTCCATGTGACCCAAGGCGCGGTTAGCCGCCAAATTAAACAACTGGAAGAATATCTGGGTGTGCCGCTTTTTGTGCGCTTGCATCATAAGCTAGAGCTAACGGATGCAGGGCGGCAACTGCTACTCAAACTTGAGCAATCGTTTAACCTGTTGGAAAGCGCGGTGGCTGAAATTCGCGACCCAAATCAAAGGCAGAAGCTTACGATTCTGGCGCCGCCCTCATTCACAGCGCGCTGGCTGGCAAGCCGTTTAGCAGACTTTAGACGGCTATATCCTGATATTGAGCTTTCTATTTACGACCATTTCAGCAGCCATGTAATGTTTGATTGCGAAGTGCGCTTTGGCATGACAGCAAAGCCACGCCACTTTAGCGAATTGCTGTTTTTAGAGCAGCATGTGCCTGTGTGCTCACCCGATATGAAAGACCGCGCCGCCCACTTGGAAAAAGAAAGCAACAATTTGCTGCATATCCGTCATGAAGGTGAAAAGCTTCCAATATGGGAAAACTGGCTTGCAGCCGCAGAGTTGAGCCACGCTGTGCAAGCTGACAGAGGCATGTCATTTAGCACATTGGATCAGGTAACACACGCGATTCGCGCCAGTTCTGGATTTGCTATTATCGATAAGCACATGATTGCGCAAGAGCTCAAAGATGCATCGCTGGTTCAGTTTAGCGACGTTGAAGTCACAGGCCCATATGGCTATTGGCTGGATATTCCCGCAGAGCGGCAGGGACTATCGAAAGTGATTCATTTCACCCGCTGGCTTCGCGAACAACAACGATAATCGTATTTGGCGCCGTGAAAATCAGGCAAAAGCTCCTTTTGCGGGGCGCGCAATGCGTGGAAGGCGCTTGCCTGCGGTGTAGTCCGAAATCACATCGCAGGGTGTATAATTACGCTCCAGCTCATAAATTTCATCATCGCTCAAAGTGGTTTCCATCGCCGCGATTGCACTGTTAAACTGCTCTTTTGTATCAGCTCCGACCAGCATAGATGATATTTCGGGTTTGCTTAACACCCATGCCTGAGCAATTTGCGCTGGGCATACATCGCGAGCATTGGCAACTTTAGCCACCGAAAGCGCAATGTCCTTAGAAACTTGATCATTATACATTTCGGCGGTAAAGAAATCGGTTTTACTACGGGCAGATTGTAAATCATTGGTTAACAGGCCACGAGCGAGGGGACTAAACACAGAAACTCCAATCCCCTGATCCATACAAAAAGGAATCATTTCGCGCTCTTCTTCGCGATAAGCGCAATTGAGCTGTAGCTGCATATTGATAGGACGTGGCCACCCATTTTTATCGCAAACCATCAAAATCTTTGCCAACTGGCCGGTGGTCATGGTCGATACGCCTATATATCGCGCCTTACCCGCCTGAACAATGTCGTTAAGCGCGCCCATAGTTTCTTCTACGGGGGTATCCACATCAAAGAAATGCAGCATGTAGATGTCTATATAATCCATTTTCATACGGGTGAGCGAGGCATTGATTGCATCAAAAATACGCTTGCGGGAATGGCCTTGGGCATTAATATCATCACTCATGGCATAGCCCACTTTTGTAGTGAGGATCATTCTGTCACGCTGGCCGATGCGCCGCAGCACATTACACACCACTTCTTCCCCTACTCCGGTAGAGTAGAAATCCGCCAAATCAATAAAATTCACTCCATTATCAATGGCATATTTTATAATGGGTTCGCTTTCACTTTCATCAAAAATCCACGGCTTCCATGCTTTGGAACCTATGTTCATTGTACCAAGGCAAAGACGGGATACTTTTAGACCAGATTGGCCGAGCCTTACATATTGCATGGGTTTTACCTGTAGTAACAGTTGTATTTTACAGACAATGCACCACGCTCATGCAAATGAAAAACCAATAAAAATCACTGTAGCATTACATAAGGTAATGCCATTGTAGTAGCCTGAGAATTTCTTCGGCTTGCAAAGTTATTTTTTATGCGGCACTTCATGTAAACTACGCAGCAAACACCATCCCTGCCACAGCATTATGAACAAGAAGGGTATTGCCCCTACCGCCACTAACGAGCGCAACATGCCCATGCCTTTGCCCGTAAGCAACGCTGCCAGCACCATGAGCGCAATAATCACCCCCCAAAACATGCGGTGACGTAGTGCCGGATGCGGATCGCCTCCAGTGGAATACATGCCTAGCACATACGTGCCACTATCGGCGCTGGTGACAAGGAAAATGAACACCAGCAGCACCGTAACTGTCTGTGTCAGCCCGGAAAGCGGCATTTGTTCGAGTAGCTGGAATGTAACCATCGAATAATCGACTGCACCTAAATCCGCTCCGCCAAGCTGCGCATGAATGCCTGCACCGCCTAAAATAGCGAACCACACAATCGAAAACACCGCCGGCACCAGCATTACGCCAACCAAAAACTCACGAATGGTACGCCCCTCGCTGATACGTGCAATAAACACGCCCACAAATGGCCCCCATGCCGTCCACCACAGAAAATACGTCAGCGTCCATGTTTTCGTCCAGTCATTACCCTCTGGCTCTGCGTGGCGCAGGTTAAAAGACATATCCACCAGATTCGACACATAGCTTCCCAAGCTACCAACAATGTTTTGCAGCAAAAATATCGTGGGGCCGCAAAACAGCACAAATAGCATTAACAGCACACAGACTATCATGTTCAGATCGGATAATGGTTTGATGCCCTTATTAATGCCACCCGAGGCCGACATCATGTAGCACGCTGCCAACACCGCCACCACCAGCGTATAAGACAGCGGCCCCGCTCCCAGACTACCGGACAACAGCTCTACACCACTGGATACTTGCAATACCCCTTGTCCAAGTGAGGCTACAACCCCAAACACAATCGAAAGCAAGGCAATCGTGTCAATGATATGTGCCGTGTTTTTGCTGCATCCCCCTTGCTCGCGCATAGGAGAACTCACCAGCAGCGGCTGATTCTTACGAAACGTAAAATAAGCCACCGCCAAGGCAGAAAAACCATAAATTGCCCAAGGATGCAGCGCCCAATGCAAATTTGTAATGGTAAGCGCATGCAGCGCTCCCTGCGGATCATCGGGGGCAAACCCATCGGGCGAGTGTATCATGTGTTGAATCGGCTCGGCGGTACCCCAAAACACTAAACCCGCCCCCATGCCAGCGGCAAACAACATTGATAGCCATGAAATTGTGCTGTATTGTGGAGGAACGCCATCCACCCCAAGCACCGTAGTGCCATGACGGCTGAAAATCAGAAAAACGCAAAGGATTAAAAACCCGCTGGAAGCCAGCAGAATCAACCAGTCAAAATTATCTAAAAAGCCGCGAGTATAGCCGCCTACCCATGATTCAAGCTGTTCGGGAAATAACAAGCCAAAGCAGACCACCACAACGGATACTGCATGAGGAAAAAATTGCATCACTTTATTAGACATGCGCCGCTCCTGTTTGGCTAAGCTTTTCAGGCATTATGGTTGTCCTCTGGGCGCACTGCAAGAAAAACTACACCCGTTATATTATGGAGCATTGCCATGATGCGGATATTTCCATCGTTCGGGTTTACCCCCCCGCTACGGGTTCACAACTACACTCCTAGCCATTCTTTGGGAGAAAGGTGGCTGAAAGACGACCAGAAAATGTTAGGGGTTTTAGCGGTGAATTAGCCTGTTTTTTGCCACTCCCATAGCAGCACTCCGCGATCTCAGAATCGCCGGAGTCGGGCAGACAGCGCCGTTGTAAGGTACTGTATTTTGACTAGTGAGAAGTCTGGAAGGGAATGGTGGTGTAGCGCCGCGAATGTCAGAACTAGACTCTAAATTCCCTGTTAACCCCTTTTTTACAGCGAAAATTCTGAAATTAACAGGGTAAATCACCTGCGTTGCTAACGACAGGCCGCTGCGAACGCCCGCATTTCCTTGCCTTTGACCAGCTAGTAGTCGTCCAGCAATAATTTGTAACAGGGAATTATCAGGGAATTCCCTCAATAGCGTTGGGCCAGAACATTGTTAATCCGGCTT
This sequence comes from Alphaproteobacteria bacterium, assembly GCA_022450665.1. Lineage (GTDB taxonomy): Bacteria > Pseudomonadota > Alphaproteobacteria > Rickettsiales > VGDC01 > JAKUPQ01. The sequence continues at coordinate 6,239 of JAKUPQ010000025.1, forward strand.
ATCCTTATCAAGGATATGACTATCCAGATGCTTCTGCACACGCTCGGTATCGCGTTTTGCTTGCTGTTTTTCTTGTTTGGTTCGCCCGTGAATGCGGCGATTCTCTGCCGCAGTTTTTTCTTTTTCGACGCGTGCCTTCTTCTTGCGTGTTTGATTAAGATTAATCACTTCGGCCATAATACGCTCCGCTTTTTGTTACTTCTCATCGTGATTTACCGTTTTGCAGACCCGCAATAAATACATCCACTACCTCATGAATCATAGAATCTGCCGCTTTCTGCTCTACCAACAGCGACAGCTTATCTACTCCCTGTAACACGCACAGACCATGAACGGATGCCCACAGCATACGGGCGGAAGCCCTGAGCTTATCGCGCTCTAAATGCGGCAGACATGCAGCCACCGCATTTTGCAGCGGCTCGAATATCTGCTCGACTTTCGCATGATACCAATCGGCGTCATCCCTGCCATCCGTAACTTGCAGGTTAAACAGCAATTGCCATTTAGCGCGGTGTGTTTGTGTGAATTGCATATAGCGCAGCGCCATGGCTTTGATGGCGCTTTTTGGTGATTCGTCTGTGCTATTCGTCGCGAGTGTCTCTGCCAGCAAATCAAGGGTTCGCGCGTTCATATGCAGATAAATGTCGCCCATCGAGGCGTAGAGGTTATAGATTGTACCGGGTGTGTAACCGATATCTTTAGCAATAGCACGCGCTGTAACGCCCTCCGCACCACGCGCCTCAACAAGCCGCCATGCAGAATCCAGAATCAACTCTTTAAGTTCATCGCGCGTATGATCATTTCTTCTGGCCATAAAAACTCCTTTAAAGCTGTAGGATACCCTAAAGTGAACACCGTTCAATATTTTTCTTGCCTGCATTCTCACTTTATGCGATATTAATTGAACATTGTTCACTATAAAATAGGAGGAACTGATATGATTCCTTTGAAAATAGCTGGCAGCGGCATATATCGCCCGCGCAACGCATTACTCTCCAGTGAGCTGGATGATAAAATTGGCCGCCCTACTGGATGGACGCAAGAACGTTTTGCAATAATCAGCCGCGCGATAGCAAGTGCAGATGAAACCAGCTCATTCATGGGTGCACAAGCCATTCGCTGCGCCATGAAGAATGCGGGTTGGAGTCTCGATGCGCCTGACGTTATCATTGGCGCATGTGGGGTGATGGAACAGCCCATTCCTTCTACCTCGGTATTGATTCAGCAAAAACTGGGCTTAGGCAAATCGGGTATTCCTACCTTTGATATAAACCTCACCTGCCTCTCGTTCCTTTTTGCACTAGATGTGGCCGCAATGGGCATATCTTGTGGCCGTTGGAAGCGCGTGGTCATCGTATCCAGCGACATTGCCTCTGCCGGACTGGATTACAACATGCCCGAAATTGCCAGTATCTTCGGAGATGGCGCGGCAGCCATCTGCATAGAGGCAACCACAGATCCATCGGGCGCAGGCATTTTGGCGCAAGGGTTCGAAACCTATGGCGACGGCCATCAACTGGCCACGTTACGCTCTGGCGGAACGCGCATTCGCATAGAAGACGGCTTCGATGCCATCAAAAAAGGCGCAAAATTCGAAATGGATACTTTCGGCATTTTCAAGGCTGCTGCAAAATGCCTTCCCAGGCTCATAGACCGCGTGCTTGCTGAAGCCGGGCATACGCGCGACAGCATCGATTTGATTGTGTGCCATCAAGCCAGCGCACCCGCAATAGGTCATGTACGGAAATTATTCAAAAGCGCCCCTAATCGCGTGGTTGATATTTTTGCGACCACAGGCAACCAAATCGCCACTTCCATTCCCACCGCGCTGTGCCATGCCTTGCACAATAATATGGCGAAATCCGGCGACCATGTGCTGCTGCTCGGCACCGCTGCCGGCGTGAGTGCCGGTGCCATGCTGCTGAGGATATGATATGAAACGCAATATACTCATCACAGGTGCAACGGGCGGGCTGGGCTTGGCTCTGACCAAACGCTTTTGCGATGCGGGCTACATCGTGACGGCCACTGGCCGAAACCGCTCCGCTGGCAAGCGGCTGGCAGATATGGGTGCCAATTTTATTGCAGCCGATTTACTGGATAATGGCGCTGCAGCAGCGCTTTGCGTACGTCAAAACAGCATCATCCATGCAGCCGCACTCTCTGATAACCAAGGCACGCCCTCGGCATTCAATCGCGCAAATATAGAGGCAACACAGAAACTGCTCGCCGCAGCCCAACAGGCCGGATGCGAGCGCTTCGTCTATATTTCTTCACCCTCGGTATATGCTTCGTTAACAGACCAGTTAGATATTACCGAACAGACGCCGGTAGCATCAGTGCCGCTGAATAATTATGCCCGCACAAAGCTGGCTGCGGAACGCCTGGTATTAGCCGCAAACTCCGCAGAATTTCGCACCATGGCTCTGCGTCCACACGCCATCATCGGGCCGGATGATCAGGTACTGCTGCCCAAAATGCTGAAGATGCTGGAATACGGCTTGCTGCCGCTGTTTCGCAACGGCAAAGCACTGGTGGAATTGACCGATGTGCGTGACGTGGCACAAGCCGTATGGCTGGCAGAACAGCGGATAGACGTAGTAGCAGGAAAGCCCGTCAACATCTCGGGCGGCTCGCCGCTGCCCATACGCGAACTGGCGGAAGGCATGGCGCAGGCTGCAAACAAACCGCTGCGTTTCGTGCCCGTACCAATGGCCATCGCCAAGCCGCTGGCACGCATAGGAGAATGGTGTGGCAGCCTAAGCGGCTATCGCTATGAACCCAAACTTACGCGCTATATCCTCAGCACGATGGCTTATGACAAAACCTTTGGCCTCAGCTTTGCAAAAGAAGCGCTGGGATACCTGCCGCAACACGATGCCTTTGCCACCTTGCTTGCAGAAACCCGCCGGAGGACATCATGAAGCGCTGCAGTTTTGAATGGATTGTCTGCGGCACATGTCACCACCCTGCCTATATGACCAATCGCAAGGCCAGTTTATGCCCTGTGGATTTCCCCTCCTTTGTTGGCATCATCCGTCACCCAAGTGCTGGGATTATTCTATTCGACACTGGCTACGACGCTGCTTTTTTCAAAGCCACCAACCGTTTTCCCGAAAAGCTCTATCGCTTGGCCACACCTGTGAGTCTGGGAGAGAATATCGTAGATGCGCTAGCGGCACGCGCCATCAAACCCGATGATGTCACCGCCGTCATCCTTTCGCATTTTCATGGCGATCACGTGGCGGGGCTGCATTGTTTCCCCAACGCTGCTATCTATTGCTCACACGCAGGGCTGCACCATCTGCAAGGCAAAAGCCGCTTTACGCTCTCGCGGCAGGGCATGTTGACCGCGCTCGTACCAACCGATATTCATGCCCGCGCGAAATTCTTTGAATCTGCCCCTGCGATTGCATTACCAACAGCATATGCTCCTTTCGACCGTGCAACCGACTTGTTGGGCGATGGGAGTTTACTGGCTGTCGAATTGCCCGGCCACTGTCCGGGGCATTGGGGGCTGGCATTGCGTCAGGAAAATGACCGACACCTGTTTCTGATTGGCGATGCGGTGTGGTCGATGGGTGCTATCGAACAGCTCATCCCGCCACCGCGCATCACCACCGCATGGCTCGGCAACACAAAACGCTACCGCCAGACGCTTAGCGCTTTAAACGACTGCCATCGCACAAACCCCGATTTACTGATGCTCCCCTCCCATTGCCCGCAGGCGGCACAACGTAGGGAGGGCAACAGCGAATGAAACAAGCCTATTTCACATGCGCCAGCTGGCTGCGCACTCGCAAGGCACAGGCCGAATCAGCACAGCAATTAACCACCCGCCGCGAAAAACTCTGGCAAGCGTTGCAGCCCGCCATTGCGCGCACACCCGCACTACAAGAATTTGCCAATACTCCCCTGCAAAACTTCCCTGTTTTTCTACCGCATCAATTACGCGAAGATATAGGGCAATGGAACAGCTGCGACATTGGCCATGCACAAGCACATGCCGCTGCCGAGGCTGCCGAAAAGGGCGAGGTTGCTCTGCTTGGTAATTGTATAAGCGCTGGATATTCCACTGGCACCAGTGGCGTACGCGGATTATTCATGGCCAGCCCCAAAGAACGCGCCATCTATCTGGGGCAGGCTTTGGCGAAGTTACTGCCATTACAATCGCTTTTTGGTGCGCGGGTTTTGCTGTTTCTGAGGGCAGATAATGCGCTTTACAGTGGTGGCCGCTTGTTTTCGCTTACTCATTGCTCCCTTACAGCCACCGCCGAAGAAAAACAGCGCATTGCCGAGCAAGTCAACCCCACCATACTGATTGCCCCGCCGCATGTGCTGGCCGAGCTATCGCGCCGCCAAACCCGATTGCCCGCGCTCAGGCATTGCTTCTATGGCGCAGAGCCAATGGGCGATGCGGAAGCACTCTGGATAACCCATGTGCTGGGCATTCGACCATTGCCGATTTATCAGGCAACCGAAGGATTCTTGGCCGCGCCCTGCCACCACGGCAGGCTGCACCTGAACGAAGACAGCATCACCATTGAATGGGAGGCGGTGAAAGGTACTTTGGGGCATCAAATCATCGTCACCGATCTGCAACGCCACACCCAGCCCATAGTGCGTGTGAAACTGGATGATTTTATCGAGCACGATTCCGCGCCCTGTCCTTGTGGCTTCGGCGGCAGTGTCATCCGCCCGATTGCAGGCAGGGTGCAAGACATCTGGCGCTTCGCGAAACAAACCGTCACGCCGCGCATGGTTACAAAATTATTGGAAGCCGAGCTGGGCGCTTCGGCAGAATGGAAAGCCATTGCATCGCCCGAAGGCATCCAGCTGTTGCTAAATAAGACCACGTCACACGATGCTGCACAACAGGCGGCAGCCACGCTTTCCCGCTTTGCAGCTGTGCACATGGCCGAGCTGCATGAGCCGCCTTATCCCAAACGCCGCCGCGTGGAATGGAGGGCATCATGAGCATACGCATTCTCATCACTGGCGCACGCTCCGCAGTCGCACTCGACATGGCACGCGAGTTCCACCGCGCCGGCTACGAAGTGCATATGGCCGATTGCAGCAGCGCCTTTATTGCCCGCTGGTCGAATGCGGTACATGCATTTCACCGCCATGCCTCCCCCGTAGCAAACCCCGATGGGTTCACAAAAGACATCAAAAACCTTGTCGCTAATGTGCAGCCCCATCGCGTCATTCCCACTTGCGAGGAAGCGTTTCATCTCGCAAAGCCAAGTCTGCACGAAAGTATTGGCTATTTACTGTTTGCTCCCGATGCCGCACAGCTAGCACTTTTGCACAATAAAAGTCGCTTCATGGCACTGTGCGAACAAGCCGGAATTGCTACTCCCGCAAGCCACATCCTCATTAGCCAAGAGGAAGTGCGCGCCTTTGAGTCGCCACAAGACTGGGTATTCAAACCCTGCTATTCCCGCTTTGGCGCGCATACCCTCATCGGCCCCACTGCGCAGCAATTAGCACGAATCAATCCCACCCAAGCCATGCCGTGGCTGGCACAACAACGTATTCATGGGCAGGAATTCAGTTTTTATGCCGTGGCACAGCAAGGCCGCGTGGTTTGCTGCGCGTCCTACCACTCCGCATGGCGGCTCAAGGGTGGCGCAAGCTATGCCTTCACTCCCGCTGAAACCAACGTTGCCGAAGCCATAGAAATCATCGCCACCCGCCTTGCAAATGCGCTGCAACTAAACGGCCAGTTCTCTTGCGACCTCATGCAAGATAGCACCGGAAAACTCTGGCCCATCGAGTGCAATCCACGCGTCACCAGTGGATTGCACTTGCTATGCGGTAACGGCGCTTTGGCGCAGGCAATCATGAATGCCACCCCAACGCTGGCAGCTACCCAAACCCGCTATATGCTGCCCATGATGCTGTTGCATGGTTGGGGCAAAGCCTCGTGGCTGCAAAGCATGCGCGAAGGCCGCGATGTGCTGGGCGTGCAGAATGACATGAAACCACTCTATGGCGCGATGCTCGATACCTGTATTTTTGGCTTCAACGCCTTACGCCGCCGCACCACCCTCGCCCAAGCCACCACGGCAGATATTGAATGGAACGGGGAACAGCTCACATGATGCACCGCCAATCCTGCACACCACTTGCACATAAAATAGGGTAGGAATACCAAGGTGAATATGAAAACATGCTTTTTAGCAAAGTAATATTCTTTCAAGAAAACACAGAGAAACCCATATGCGATTTCTGCTTATCAATGCACCGCACCCGTCTATTGGCAGCCGTATTCCCGATGATCACTTGCCGCCATTGGGGCTGCTTATGATTGGCGGCTCGCTGCTTGATGATGGCTATGAAGTAAAATTGCTGGATGCAGAATTCGGCCCCATGCCTGCGGCCGAGATCGTGGCGCAAGCACTGGCGTACGAGCCGGAAATCATCTTATTCGGTCATTCCGGTTCCACCTCCGGCCATCCGGTCATTACGCAGCTCGCCTATGATTTGAAACGTCAAAACCCCAATCTCACCATCATCTATGGCGGCGTATTTCCCACCTATCATTGGTATGACATACTCACACAAGAAACGTGCTTTGATATAATCGTAAGGGGAGAAGGCGAAGAAACGATAGTGCGTTTGGCTCGCGCATTGGCGAATAAAGCCAGCCTGAACAGTGTTGATGGCATTGCATATCGCGAGGGCACAAAAGTGCTTTCCACAAAACCCGCAACCGCGCTGAATAATCTCGACGATTACCGCACCGCATGGGAGCTGATAGACCATAAACGCTATACCTATTGGGGCGGAAAGCGCGCGGTGATAATGCAGTTCTCCAGAGGCTGCCCGCATTTGTGCAACTATTGCGGACAGCGCGGTTTCTGGACACGATGGCGGCATCGCGACCCCGTCAAATTCGCAGCGGAAATTGCACGCCTGCACAGGGAAGAAGGGGTGGAATTAATCAACCTCGCAGATGAAAATCCCTCCGCCTCACCCAAGGCATGGAAGGCTTTTTTGGAAGCCCTGATTGCCGAGGATGTTTCGGTGTTGATTGTCGGCTCCACACGTGCAGATGACATCGTGCGCGATGCCGATATTTTGCACCTATATCGCAAAGCAGGCGTAGTGCGCTTTTTGATGGGAATGGAAAACATGGATGAAGCCACCCTCAAAAAAATCAAAAAGGGCGGCAGCATCGCCAAAGACCGTCAGGCCCTTCAACTGTTGCGCCAGCATGGTATACTGTCGATGGCGACGGGGGTGGTAGGCTTCGAAGAAGAACGCGACCGTGACTACCGGCGGGGAATGCGCCAGCTTTTGTCGTACGACCCCGACCAGATACAAATGCTCTATATCACCCCGCACAGATGGACACCGTTTTTTGCAGAGGTGGTAGACCGCACCGTCATTCAACCCGATCAAGGCAAATGGGACTATAAGCACCAAGTGCTTGCCACCCGTCATGTGCCTGCATGGCGCGTGTTGCTGTGGGTCAAGGTAACCGAGGCGGTGTTGCAACTACGCCCCAAAGCGCTCTACCGCACATGGCTGCATCGCGACAAACGCATCACCGAAGGCATGCGCTGGTATTCGCAAATGGGTAGCCGCGTGTGGCCGCATGAAATGCTCAGTTTCCTCTTTCGCGAACGCCGGATAAAAAACGGGCCGAAACTAAGCGAGTTCTGGGGCGCACCTCAGCATGACGAAGAAGAATCCATGCTTTTCCACTTCATCAAAAAAGCAAAAAGGGCGTAGGATTCTGTTGGTATGAAAAAAATTCCCGAATATTTCCATCACGAATGGCATCTGGTCGCGCTGAGCCGCAGTTTGAAAAAGAACAGCGTCATTGCGCGCAAACTCGCCGGAGTGCCCATTGCCATATTTCGCAATGCACAGGGCATTGCGGCGCTCTATGACCGCTGCCCGCACCGCAACTATCCGCTGTCGCTTGGGCAAATGGTGAACGGCAACCTCGAATGCCCCTATCACGGCTGGCAGTTTGATGGCGAAGGGCTGTGCAAATCTGTACCCGGTTGCGACTTGCCGCAAGACGCCCAAAAACTCAGTGCCCAAGCCGTGCATGTGCACGAGGCGCATGGCGGCATCTTCATCAAACTGGGGGATGACGGGCCTGCAGAACCCGAATTCCCGTCTCTGTTCGGCGACCCGCAATATGACCATTTCTGGTGGGAGCAAGGCGAATGGCAGGGCAACACCTTCGATGCCATCGAGAATGTGCTCGACCCCTTCCACACCAAATTCATCCATCACGGGTTTATACGCCATCGCAGCAAATCTGTGCCGGTTGAGCTGTTGGTCAACACGTGGGAACGCAGCATCGAAATGATCATCCGCCAAAACCGCCCCGATGTGGGATTGATGTCGCGCTTTTTGGAATTCGGAGGCCGCAACCATAGCAGCACCCGTTATTACCCACCCACGATGGTGCAGGCGCAGTGGGAGGGCCAGCAAACACTCACCCTCTGCGTGACGGCGTTTTTCACTCCGCAAGATGAAACCAGCTTCCGCCCCTTCGCCTGCTTCACCACCCGCAAAGGCATAGCGCCTGCATGTCTGAAAGAAGCGCTTATCCGGCTATTTCTTTCACCTGTCGTAGAGCAGGACCGCAAAGCGTTGGCGCATCAGCATGAAGTAGCCCAAGCCTTCGGCGCGCCACGCTACACCCAAGGCCCCGGCGATATCCTCGGCAGCCGCGTGCATAAGCTGTATGTGGGTAAAACGCTGGAAGAAAAGCAGGATGCGCCAATTATTGCCGAATTATAGCCACCGCACTATGTAAATAGCTCTGTATTTGATTCGGCATCAAGAGTTAGCGCTATGTCTTCGATCACCGACCATGACACTGGCTTGTCCGGCTTCATCATCTTTTCAGCGCATCCAGCACAAGACGGCAATTCCTTCTCATCATTCCACTATTACTGGCGCAGTCTTGCACAGCTTCGCGGGCTTCGTCGTGTTCGGGGTCGATCATTAGCAGCGTGATAGCGAAACTGGCATTGTTTGGACTAGGATTCTTCTCGAACTGCTCTTCAAAAATACCGATTTCATCCTGAAATGCCTCGCGCAGCACTTCTCGCTCCTTGTCCGTGAAAGCAGCAAACATGTTACCGCTGCCGACCATTGTGTTCAGCAATGCATTTATTATCGCATTGTATTTATTGTGTAGCTTACTATTTCCCTGACTACCTTCATACGCCTCGACCAATTTTTCTACCAAAGGTGCCGCTTTGTCTTTCAGCTTCATAAGGCTCATATTAATATTACCGTTAATGGTTGTGCCTTCGGATAGCTGTTCCATAATTTCATCCGTTGCATCATCCAATTGCTCTCCCAATGCCATTAACCCTAACGCACCTTCGAGCCGCTCTTTCTTGTCATTGCTATCAAGCAAATCGGTTAAATGCTCTTCGTAGCCATCGGGCACTTCACCCAGAGCCACCATGCCTTGCTGATAACGCGCCACCATATCTGTGGCATGTTCCGGCCTCTCCACTTCTGCTTTTGCTTTTTGCAGGTGCTGGCGGAATACGGCAAGCATCTCTGTTTTTTGCTTCTCATCAAACTGGGAGGCTACATTTTGGATAAAGCCTACTGTGTTGCTGTGAACGCTCGTGTCATTGGCCTGTATTGCCCGTAATACCAATTCATAGACTTCCGCGTCCACCTCTATGTCTTTCGGCAGCATTGCCATTACATTTATCAGCTCGCGCCCTTCTGACAACGAGGCAACTTTCATCTTGATGGCCTTACTCTCTTCTCGGCTGTAATGTCTTGAGCCGCCGGCCAGCAGCAAACCACTGCGAAACCTTGCATTATCGGGATAGGTATTCAGCAACCGCAAAATCACTTCCGTATGATTACCTTCAGCTTCAGCTATAGCTGCTCCCATGAGGCCGGATTGCGTTTTATTGGCTGCTTCTAAGGCCTTCTCGTAATAAGGAAACGCTCTCGCGCCAATGCTACGTAAAGCACCTTTGAGATAAATATATGCACCGGGCTCAAGGTCGGCATTGCTTGCCACCAATAAATTACGCAGATGGGGGTAGGCTTCATCGGCAGACAGTCTGGAGATTTTTTGCGCCGCCGAAACAACGCGCACAGAATCACCACTTAGTAACGCTTCGTTTAAAGTTGCGGCAGAGACAGGCTTATCGGTAGTCACATTGATGTAATTAAACACGCCAGGGTCAGGGTATAAATGCCTTTCCAGCGAGGGATATTGCGCAGCGGCTTTCTGTACGTGTTCGGTAGTCGAAGTGGCATCTAACAGTTTTTGCCCATCCACTACCAACTCGACGCCTTCCTTTTCGTCTCCTTCAAGGCGCTGCTGCTTCACCATGCCTTGCAGCCCAAGCCCCTGAACCGGAAACATAAATGTTTTGAGGGGCTGGTCTTTGCTGGCCTCGGCAATCAACTCCTTCATTGCGTCCGGCTGGCCGCGCATATCCGCAAAGCGAGACTTTGTTCCAAGCGCAGACGATTGTATGCCAAAGGTCTTGCCAATCTGGTATTTCAGGGAAAGCGGCATAAAATGCCAGCCAGCGGCCAAGCTCACCACAAACGCCAGCAGAATGATCCATTGACGTTTTTTGCGTAATCCTGCGCTAAAAGCCATAACCTATCCTTTATTTATCTTCGCATGCGGTACGTAGCGATGGAACAACCATCAGCTTCATCACCAAAAGTTCGGGCGCGCTATTAGCCCATGAGCAAAATTATTTATATTGCATAGGGTGACGTAATGCAATCACACCTCCGCGAGCAGAATTGCGGCGAGTAATCGGACGTAAAACACCCTATGACTATCCGTTTATTGAGCCTTTAAAACCTATATCGCTGAAATAACGTGGCAGTCGGATGCAAAGAAATATCTGACTATGATGCATCTTCAATAAAATCAGATTTCTTTTCTGCTTCCAAATAGCGCTGCAGGCCTTCGATGCGCTCTTCCACGTACTTTCTATGCTGCAACAGATTAATCGAGTTACAAAAAGGCAACATAGACTCCCAGTATGAAATTCTGCCTGCAATCATCGGAACGGCACTGCCTGACCAGCCCCAAGTATCAGGCTCAAGCGGCAGTGCCTGGAATTCCTCCAGATTCTGATTCTTAGAAAGGAAGTGAGCGACAAGAGGAATCCGCCTTTCTACTTTAAAATGACTGATTACACTGAAGACTAACGACATCATATCTGTATTAGTGGCATCACTTTCAATGACTGTTTTTATGAATGCATCCTGTCTTTCTTTGGCTTCCTGAGATGCAGAACGATTCTCACCTACACAAAACAGCCGTTGCAAATAACTTCCACGAATAAAGCCTCGCGCCTTTTCATAGGCGAGAATTTTCTTTAGAGCGGCAAGCATAACTGTTTCTGCATCACCCCGCTGCCAGATAAAGCTGTAATCTCTCGAATCATCATGTCGGCTTGGGTATTTATGATCTGAATACACGCGATCAATGCACTCCAATAGAAAATTGGGGTCGCCATTCATTATCATATTCAAAGTTCGGCCATCATAGTCAGCGTGTTGATCTACCCGTTCATGTGCCAGATATGCCTGCTTCAGAACCGCTTCATTGCCCTGGAATAAATCCACAATTTGCTTATTAGCTTCGGCGTGTGGGTTGAAGAGCAGGTCAAAACCGCGCCCGAAATACGGATCAACTGAAGCTTTATTCACCAGAATCAGCGTTATCTTCACAATTATCTGGCTGTCCTTATCCAGGAACCTCAGAAGATAATCAAAATCATAGGGTAGTTCTCCTAATTCTGCTTTTTCATACCTTGCATACAACTCCTCAATATACTCCAGCGTTATCTGCTCAGGTTTTAACGCCTGATAAAACGCAAAAACCCAGTGAGCTTTTGTTGGTAAATCATATTTCTCAATAAGGTTTTTTGTACCATCTAAGCCGACTGCTTCTATCAGTTTTTCTACCAGGAAAATTGGGCGGCTGAACTTAAATGGCTCTCCGACAGAGAGATAATAATCTATCACTGCAGAATATAAATCCAGTTTCCGGTCAGCAAGAGTAGTGAATATCTGCCAAGACCCAGATTGAACCTGATATTCCCGACGGCTGTTTTTACTCTGTGCATAAATATCCTGAACAATAAGGAGCAGCTCTTTGTAATCCTGCAAGCTAAATTTCTGAGTGTGCTTATCGATCTCCGTGCGCTTGAATTTCTCAAAGTCACGCAAATCCATGTCATCGTCACGGTCGCAATAATCCAGTGAGATGAGTTTATATATCTGGTATGCCTTGCTATTAAAGCGCTTTGATAACTCCTCTTTATCGAAGATAAGTTCTCTGCGGACAGCGAATTTGATGTATCGTTTTACGATCAGGCAGTGCTGGAAAACCTGAGGATCAAATGCTGATGCTAAGAACGGCACCAGTTGTTGGCAATCATGCTCTGCAATTTCCTTCACATCGATATAATACCCTGAATCACTGTAGCTACTCAGCAGCATTCCCATCTGCTGGAATGCACAGCGCAAGCTGCTTGGCTTCGCAGCCTGAATCCCGCGCCACGTCTGAGTCAAATCTCCCCATCACTGCCCACCATACATCGCCAAATACTGAGCCATGCGGTCTGGGGAAATTTGCGGTTTGAGTCTTGGCGGCAAGAACTCGCCATAAATGGCTCGAATCCGGCTCTGACTAAGGATCACAAGCACATTGGTTAGCGCGCAATGACGCACACAGCGCCAGACTGATAACTGATTAAGTTATTGTTATATAAGGATAAAAATGAATGGTGGTGTAGTAGCGCCAGTGTCAAAAATCGGATTGCTATTCGAATTCGCTGTTACCCCAAATTGCAAAAATCAACCCTCTGACATTCCGTAATAAGATTCCCCTTAAATTTCAAAATGAAAAAATTACAGGGAATTTGCCAAGATTACTGCCGCAGCGGACACCCTAAAAGTGGCTCTGAATATACGTTACAGCCATGGGTATGCGAAATTCCCTTTGGGAATTAGCAGTGAACCATCAGGGAAAAATCGAGAGGATTTGTTTGGTTTCATGAGAGGGCGCGTCGCATTGCACGGTGTTGTCATCTCATTACCAAACGTACTTAGCAGGAAGAGTTAATACATTGAATAATAGCCACTTCTCCTACTTCCTACGTATTGAGCCATACCATTTTGGAGAAGTCCAGCAATATCTCGCTCTGCGGTTCTGAGCGTGACTTCCCAATAATACGCGATATCTCTGGCCCGGGCATTCTTACCCTGTCGCAATTCTTGCAAAAACCATAATTGCCGATGGTTAAGCTCCGCAGGTTCATTTGAACTGCTTTTTTGTCGATTACCGACATTAACCTCGTATATAACTCCGTTTGCAAAACATTATGGCGCAGACTGATGTCCAAAATCTTTTGAACCCGGGACGCACGCGTTTTTGAAGGAAGATCATTAGGAGCACTTGGAATAAACTCAAATGAATCATGCGTGTTAGAATCAATGGATGCGCCACTTTCTACATATGCGTAAAGAGGTAACAACCGATCAAAGTCATCTAGGATTTCTTTATAGTTGACCTCCATTAATGGCTGAAGCTTGCCGAGAAAAACAAAAACTCCTTCGATGACATTCTCAATATATGCTCTTCTTTAGTCCAATCAGTACGGCTCATTAATTTCTTTCGATGGGTTAGATGGATTTAGAAATAACGAAAACGTCTCACAAGCTTCTCTTCCAGTACGGGCCAAAAGCCTGCTGCAATGCAAATTGGCTCTGCGGCCTATTTATGATGGCAAAACGTGATAAATGAGGAAGACCAATCAACGTGCTATTACCTACCACAGTCAACCCACTCTGTACTCTAGCGCATTGTAATGATTAATAAAATAATTATTACCACTTGCGAACAGTCCAATCTTTCTTTATTTTTTCCACCGATCCTAGAAATTAGCAGGCTCTACATTAAGAGATCAACGATTCTGCCTACAATAAAAATCTATTTATCTCGAAAACAATCTCAGGAAAAACGGATGAGTGGCGGTCAAACCAAAAATGCAGCGCTAAGTACAGCTCTAGCATTCCACTACCAAGTGCTAATTGGATTAGAAAAATGTCTCTCTCTGCAAGAAGGGCAGTCGGTGTGGTTTGAAAAAGATGGTGATGTTAGCTTAGTTGGTGATGCTCACGAAGAATCTTCGCAAATCGAAGTAAAGAATTATGCCAATCCTTTAACTGATCACCACGAAAACTTTTGGAATACACTGAATAACTGGCTTGATCCCAAATTTAACCATGAGCAGTACGGTGCTTTAGTTCTGCACACTACTCAGGCTTTCGGAGCAACAACTCGATTAAAAGATTGGAATATACAAAATACAGAGCAGCGCTTAAGCACTCTGTCAAAGATATATGACGAGCGTACATCTGAGGAACTGAATGCCGAGAAACCAAAAAAGATCGTTACTCTACAAAAAGCAGTAATGGAAGCCGATAAAGACATTTTGTGCCAACTTGTCGCCAAAGTATCCCTTTTCACGGAAACTGATGATGCAACGGCATTGGAAAGTGAAATTCTCGCCAGACCTGTCGGTATTCCCAGAGGCAACCGTAAAAGCTATTTACATGGATTGGTTGGCTTTGTGTATAGTCAAGCTGACAAACAATATTGGAAAATAACACAGGCTGCATTTTCAGCAAAGTGCGAAGAGCTTACGTCAGTGTATTGTAAGAAAGAGTTCACGTTTCCACCTTTTACTGGCAATGAAGCGTTTGACATCGACGTACAGCAGCATCAGGAAAAACTTTTTGTTCAAAAAATAAAGCAAATTGAACATCACAATGTAATTCCAGACGCTATTGGTAACTGGATTGAATTACAAAACTCATTAAATGAGCAGCTACATGAATATCCAATTTATAAGGAAAAGACGAAGTCCTACCAAAAACAAATTATAAAACGCTTCAATTTACTCTACTCATCAGCACAACTTAAATTAAGCGACCCAAAAAAAGAATCTAAAATCTTCTACAACGATACTATTGCAGAGCTACCAATGAGTTTGGAGAATAATACTCCTCCCATTGAGTACAAAAATGGTCTTATTCATGACGCCATGGATGATGAAGAACAAGATCTAAAATGGAAGATTGAATCATGAGCAGTATTGTAGACGCGCTCTATCACTTAAAATTTCATCCGTTTAAGTATGGGGAATATGTGGCCTCATTTTACTCTTCGGCGAATGATGTGGAAGCTAATCTTCTGCTTGCTCCCCTTGTTATCCCTCTATGTAGCCATCATGTTTTCGCTGAAAAGCTAAAAAATGTAAATAGAAGAAGTAGTCTCTGGTCTGTTTTCGATGATAGAGCGATGCTTTATGATCTGCAAGAACGCATAGACGAATTCAAAGGACTAACTGAGCAGTGTATTCAATATTGCTTGTTAAATGACTGGCTGGAGATTGATAGCAAAAATTTAATGCTTCACTATTCAGCCAATACCAGCACCTCAGTTTTACAAAGAAATGCTGTTAATCTAGGTAGATTAGTCAATGGTCATTCAGTAGTCGAAGTTTATGCGTTTTTAGGAGTTAGGCCTCAATGAAAACATTAATCCATGAAATAGGTGTCATTGATAAAACTGGTGCGAAACATCCAGTGAATTTTAACGAAGGACTTAATATTGTAACTGGTAAGTCTTCGACGGGAAAAAGTGCATTAATTGAAATTTTTGACTACTGCTTTGGTAGCGAAGAATACACTGTACCCAAAGGTGTAATCACTAATAATGCAAGTATCTATTATATTTGTCTTCAAGTTAGCGGACAGTATATGGTCATTGCTAGAAGACCGGATGTTCACAAAAAAGCTTTCTATCGTAGAGAAAGCACTTACTCGCCAGATAAAATTAATGCGAGTTATTTCGACGCCAACTACTTCATTGGAATTGATAAATATAAGAAGCACCTGAGAGATTTTTTCTTAGACATTGATGATGTGGATGAATCCTTGATTGCGCGAGCGAATAGGAAAAACAATGCAAAGTCTGCAACTCCCTCGATTCGAAGCTTTACTTCATTCATGCTCCAGCATCAAAATTTGGTGGCGAATAAGCACGCATTATTTTATCGCTTCGATGAAAAGGAAAAGCGGGACCAAGCAATAGCACATATTAAAATTTTCCTCGGTTTGGTAGATCAGGATTTTTTCATTCTATCACAAGAACGTGAGCGCTTAACTGCAGAACAAAATGCTTTAATCCGGCAACAGTTTGCTAATAAACGAGCAGCAGAAAATTATGAACAACGTATTTCCCCCATACTCAGCCAATTGTATGCCATGATGGGTTTTAAAAATGAGCCTCTTTCATTGCAGCAAGTGTTACGCAACCCACAAGATGCGAAAGATAGGTTTGATAGTATTATCGTACCGGAAAAGATAGTTTACGATTCTAACGAACTCATGAAGCATTACACTCAATTGAAAAGAGAACTCAACACGAAGGTTGCAGAATTAAGGACGTTACAAAGACAAGAATCATCGATAAATAAGCACATTGAAGAAGAAATCCGTTTTGTTGAAAACAGTCGCCAATTCCAATCGCCTGAAACTGTGCAAATTGCCAAAACGACTTGTCCATTTTGTCAAACAGAACATGAGCACCTTCGGCATAGCGCCATACAATTGCGATCAGCGATTGTTAAAGTTTCCGAGAATTTGGCGCATACAAAGCCAATAAAAGCAAAGTTTGAATCGTCCTTAGTTATAGTTAAACGTGAAATTGAAGGACTTGGTAAAGAAATTAACAAACTAAGACGTCAAATAAGTGAAATTGAAGAGTCTGAAAAACAGCTTGCTAAACAGAAGAGTCTTTATGAGTCTATTTTAATAAAAAAAGCAAACTTGTTTGTATTGCTTGATACCCTTCACCTTGCAGATGATGCAATATTAGAAGAACGTTTGAGCAATCTCAAAAAACAAATCACAGGAATTGACAATGACCTCAAGAAATATAATGTAGCTAAAGGGCTTCGTGAAGCTTCTCACAAGGTCAATATGTATATGGCCGAAATTGGGAAGCACTTCGAATTTGAAGAGAGCTATCGACCTATTAATCTCCGTTTTTCCTTTGAGACTTTCGACCTTTACCACGAAACTGAAAAAGGTGAAAAAATTTACCTGAGGTCAATGGGGAGCGGTGCAAACTGGCTCTATTGCCACATCACTTTGTTTCTTGCCATGCATCAATATTTTGCAGAGCTTGGTGATAATTGCTCCATACCTTCTGTTTTGTTTCTAGATCAACCAACTCAAGTTTATTTCCCAAACTTTAAACGTGATACCTCAGAAACATTCGATGATCAAAAATTAAAAGAACAGGGTCTTCGTACAAAGAATGAACGTGCAATTGATGAAGATATCAAGGCAGTTGAGAACCTATTTAGCCAGCTATCCATTTATTGTAATTCAATTAAGTGGGACAACGGCTTTTCACCCCAGATCATTGTTACTGACCATGCTGATGATTTAACTCTATCTAACGGCGTCCAATTTGAAAAACTGGTTAATGGTAATCGCTGGCGCACACGAGGGTTGATTGAACCAATCCCGCAAGAGGATGAGTAGCAAAATTCAACACAAGTTTTATCCCAAAGGTTCTGACCACATACAATATAAGGGGAAGGCTTAGTATGAACAGTTCAATTGACTGCATTTCAAAAATCTTTACTGACTTAAAATGGTATAAGCTCTTTATCACTTTCCTCTTTAATTGCCAAAATGGGGTGGGCCCGATTGTGGGGGACTCCAGTAAATTCTGCATATAATACTCGAGTGCCAATGGATGGTTGCCCATAAAAACTATCATAATGGAAAAAGGTAGTTTCGTCATCATCCCCTTCCAAAATACCAATCTTCCAATTATTTATTCGAAGCTTAGCTACAGTTCCTTTTTTCCTCGGAGCACACGAATAGCACAATTCCCCGCACGCCCCTACCAGTTCATCTGCTGTGATTCGGTCACTAGGCTCAAACTCGAAGCATCGTAAGATAAGCCGCCATAGTTCATCATGCAAGCCCTGGAACTGGGCATTTATTTTTTCGAGAGGCGGCACTTCAGGTTTCTGTCCTGTAACCACTTTCACTAGACCACTAGTGCCTTCTCCAAAAGGCTTCTTCCCACAGAGAAGCTCATAGGCAATGGCACCGACAGACCAAACATCTGCGGCTAAACCGGGATTCTGGTTTTGTAGCAACTCTGGTGCCATGTAAGGGAAAGCCCCTTTAATAGTTTTAGATGCTTCAAGTGTAACGGTTTTTTCCTCGCGAATTGCCGTTGGTATAATTTCGAATTTCTCTTCCGCCATCTTTGCAATGCCAAAATCTGTTATTTTTAGAACTTGTGGCAGTGGTTCATCAGAGACAATAATGTTACTTGGCTTGAGATCACGATGAAAAACCCCTACATGATGCGAAGCGGCCAATCCTTTTGCGAGCCTATGAAATAAATAGCCTACTAAATAGGGATCCATGTATATAAAGTCTCGGTCATAGAGCTCTTTTAAGTTAAGACCAGGTACAAACTCTTCAATCAAAATTTGCCGATCGCCATAACTAAAAAGATCTAATGTTTTTGCAACATGAGGGTGGTTCACTTTTGCACTTAAACATGCACTTGCAGTAAATCTTTTCTCCGCAGATTCATTAAGTGGTGTTTTGAGTGCAACCACACGATCTAATCTGGTATCAAGAGTTTTGTACACCTGTTGCATTCCCCCTTCATTGACAAAAGAGTGAATCTGATACCTGTCACCTATCATTTGGGATGGAGAAAATATTTGCGTCATAATGTTACCTCGGGATGAGAAATATCAAAGGTTATAAAACGACGCGAGTTATTAACGTTGACCGTAATAACGCAAGACTGATGCAGCTCAGTATTTTCTTCTACTGCTTCATTGTTTATACTGAAGTTACCGCTAATATCTTGCAGCTTGAAACATATTCCATCATACCTAATGGTGGCTCTGCAATTTCCTATTGCTATGCGCACCGCTCTTGTTGAATGGGAAACTGAATGAGAATTTCCATTAAAAACTAAATTTCCATGATGCTTATTTTGAAGTAAGTATGTTGCCAACAGTTGTTTTATATCGATCATTATTGGGCGATCATTTGGATCAAACGCTACACATTGATTGATGCAATCTGCAACTTGATCCGGAAGTTCTGATACTGCCTTCAAATCCGAAGCTATCGGCTGGGGAGGAATTTCAGAAAGTTCAGGTGGGCGATCTGCAAACATTTCCCAAGCAATAACCCCAAAAGCATATACATCAATGGGAGATCGGAACTCGATATTCCCCTCTCTATATAGTTCGGGAGCGGCATAACCATAGGTTCCTTTGAAACCAATTGTATTACAGTTCCTACCTATTTCTCTTGCTAACCCAAAATCAAATATCTTTACAATTCCTTCTGCGTCCATTTTTATATTATTAGGCTTAATATCCCTATGAACAGCACCCTGCGTGTGAATATCACAAATACCACAAGCTATTTGATACAATATTTTCAGCTTTGCAACTTGGGAAAGCGATGAAATATTTATATCTTCTATAAGCCTACCATCAATAAACTCCAATATAATATCTGTGCCATTGTCGTTATGGATAAGGTCGTAAAGCTGAACTACGTGTTTAGACTTGATTCTCAAGAGAGCTAAAATTTCATCTTCAAGTCGAGCTTCCTGCCGCGGATCAAGCCATTGTTTTACTGCAACCCTACGTCGCAAGTTAATATCCTCGCAAAATAGAACTCTCCCTTGCCCCCCGCTCCTTTCACTAAGGATTTTGTACCTGCCGTGTAACATCATCATTAATTAGTTAATCGATATTTTTTATTTCCAAAGGCAAATTTTCTTGATCTGACTTAGAGTGACGAATCTTTTGTGTTTTTTTCTTTTTTTGAGAGCGGCTTTTTTTACTGCTTGGGGGATTCTCAGTTTCTTTAACCGGAGTGTTAGCCTTAGACTGCACATGCTGCGCAACTACATTCTGAGAGACAGATATTTGCCCTTGGATGTCAATTGCTCTTCCTTGAGGAAGCATTATTTTTAAATAACTCGCATTATTTTGGTAGCTAACATTTCGTTGAGCAGGCCATACACAAATGCCAGATGCATTATCTTCACCCCCAACCCAACCGGATAGTGTGATTATTCGTTTAAGTATAACTTCAGGGCTACAACTATTAACGATAATATTATTAAGTACAGAGCTGGTTTTTTGATATGCACCGTCCGTTAATATAATATAGCCCTTCTCGTCAGCTATATCCAAGGGGCAAACTTCTGGATAAAAATCCCCTCCTTCCATCCCTATAAATTGAAGTAGACCATTCACATCTAACGCATTATCGTAGCCGTTATTTTCTATGTTTTGTTGAGATCTAGCGCGATTCAATGCTGCCGCCACTGTATCATCGGTAGAAATTTGTTTACAACCGCTATTATTAAAACCATAAATTCTTGTATCACCTACGCTTATCATTGCAGCTTCTTGCTTGTGGTTAATAACAATTGCCGATAGGGTTGCTCCTCCTTTACCCTTATACCTCTCATAAACATTGTTATTTGCTTTTTGTGCAGCGTATTTTAATTCAGATAACAAAGACCCATGATTAGAAGATACAAAAGCTTCAATGAAAGTACTCAAAGCTAATTTTGCACATTCTGCTCCTTCATTCATCCCCCCCATACCATCAAGTACCGCATAAAGCAGATAGGATTTAGAGGTAGAGGCAACATTGATTCTGATCACCGAGGCTTGATCTTGGTTTTCCTCTCTCTTCAACCCACCAAAACTACCAATTGCGCAATGGTAATCAGGAACAGCATCAACAGCTATTTCATTGGGTAATTTTGATATCCAACTCATTATTCTTGAAAGAAGAGGGGAATATTGAATTTGATCCACGATCTTTCCTATCAGCATTCAGTTTTACTAAACATAAACAGCAAATCCTATGCTGTCTATCGAGTTTATATGGTATTTCCTCAATAGCTCTCTTTAAAAACTCATAGACTCTCATTGAAAGCCTTCAACAGGTAATCAGCTTCACACAATAACTCGGCCAAATCCTGCAAGTCTAATCTTTAGTCAAGCCTATTTCCAGCAATAAGCTCTTTTTTGGCTGTATAATACACCAATTTAGTTAATCATCAATTACCCCTTGATACTCCCTGCAAACCAAGCTAACGTCTGAATCGCAAGCGCTATTCTGCGTTTGTCGGGGCTTAGTAACCCTGTCGTTGAGCGGCTGGCATCAGCCGTTAATCGATGCCGCCTTTCGGTCTATGACCGGGAGGCGGCGACTATGTCCAAGCCTCGCGGCCAAAGGTCGTCGCGGCCGTCTCAACGCGGCTTACTAACTCCCGGTCACCAGCGAAAGCTGGTGACCCACTCAAAGGGAGTTGGGACATGGAGATTTTTTATAAAGCCAAGAAACGATGCGATGGCGAGGGAGTGTTTGCAGGTGCGCTGGCAGAGGCATTCCAGGCAAAGGTTAGGCCGGAGCATTACAAGCTGCCAGATGGAATGCCCCTTACGTTAAAAACCGACCATGCTTTGAAACGACTCAGAACACAGTTACCGCCATGCAAAAGCGGTCCTCAACTCCGAGAGCACATTCAGAACCTTCCCCCTACAGTAAAAATTTACACCTCCATAAAGCGCGTTAATTGCGACGTGGTGATCGTCAGCAACGGCAGAGCTCATTTCATTGAGTATCACGAAGATCAGCATCGAAACTTGAAAGATGCGCGCAGCAGAAAAATCTTCACGGAAGATGGCGAAGCAATCATGGTTCCGCGCTATGTGCAACGATACCTACGAGATATCTGGCGCATTGAGCATCTTCACCCCCTTACCATTATGTGGGAGGATCAATTTGAACGCGTGGGATTGAAAGGCTTCGAGTTGGCAGAAAGCGGAGTTATCGAGCACTCTCACCGCTTTGCACTGACGCAGCTTTAAAAAAATACGTTATACTTCCCTTGCGCTGCTATACTGAGCTTTTAACTTAGCAAAAAAGCAGCATGGCAGATCCAAAAGCTCAGTATGAGGGCTATACAGGGATTCCTTCCCTGTGTACACATCAGCAAATCAAAGAGACTGCCGAGGAAAAGCTCTCCTCTGCGGTCATTAAAGAACTCGCAGATATTATTGGTCTCAAGCAGGAAGCTGCAGAGAACTTTCGAAATGCATTAATGAATGCTTGCGTCTCATATATGGTCGCCAAAGCGGTAAGGCCTCCAACTTCGGGACAGAGCAATAATGCGATTCAGGAAGTTAGCAAATTGAGTGAACAACTCTTTTCAAAGCTGGAAAAAGCAGACATCAATACGCGTACATGGATATTTCATCAGCTTGGTGAGCTGCCGCCAGAGCCTTTTGAACCCGAGACGATCTTCAAGTCTTATGAGGCGGGTAGAAGTATTACGCACATGCGCGGGGAAATCGTTTCTGGATATTTAGAGATGCTGCGTGATGCGCTATCCTCACCCAGCTCAGAAAAATTTCCCCGTAAAAATGGGCCGAACAAAGGCGATATCCGCACCTATGTAGCAGAGCTTTGCCAGATCGCTAATACTCATGCTTCCATAAATTTAGAAATCAAACTTTCCAAAGAACCCCAAGAAGCATTGCGTGGCTCCTTGGCAATGTATTTAGGTGTCGTGCTTACGGCAACTATTAGCAAGAATTACACCAGCAAGCTTTCACTCGGCGAAATTCACAAAACAGCGCGTAAAGCAATTCCATAGACCGACCCAGTTTAACGGTTGGTTTCTCCCCCTGATTTTTCTCTTTCTAACCGCCTTAATGAAGGTGGCGATAAATTCTGTCGCCATAACTTTGGGGTTGTCACCCCTGCATGTAGAAAGGTGAATAAAATGAAATCAGGTATTAATCTGAAAATCACACACGTGCCTATTACAGCACTCAAGCCGTATGAGCGGAATGCACGAACGCATTCTGACCGCCAAATCCAGCAGATTGCCAATAGCATCAAAAAATTTGGGTTTCTGAACCCAGTGATGATAGATGGCAATCATCGTATTTTGGCGGGGCATGGACGTGTAGAGGCAGCGAAAAGGCTGCAGCTAAAGACCGTTCCAGTGGTGCAGTCAACGCATCTGAGTGAAGATGAAATGCGTGCGTATATTCTCGCAGATAATCGTATCGCCCAAAATGCTGGTTGGGACAGGAAGATACTCGCAATTGAACTACAGCATCTTTCTGTTATCGAAACGGATATCGATGTTGCCATCACCGGTTTTATGACACCGGAAATTGATGTCATCATTGATGATTCATGTGCAGCCGCCGTTGATAGCGAAGATGATGAGATTCCTCCTGCAGATGAATCTCAGCCTGCTGTGACTAAACTCGGGGATATATGGCACCTTGGCAAGCATCGGCTGATATGCGGTGATTCACTTGATGCCAGAACCTATCAAGCGCTGATGCACGATAGCAAAGCGCACATGGTGTTTACTGACCCGCCTTATAACGTGCCCGTAGATGGTCATGTATGCGGCTCCGGCAAGATTAAACACCGCGAGTTTGCTATGGCATCCGGTGAAATGTCCAAGGAACAGTTCACTGGCTTCCTATCAAAGGCTTTCGAACATCTTGTGTCTTTCAGCACCAACGGTTCTCTGCATTTTATCTGCATGGACTGGCGACATATCGGTGAAATGGTGGCATCTGCGGATGGTGCCTATACCGAATTGAAGAATCTGTGTGTTTGGGCCAAAGACAATGGCGGAATGGGCAGTCTTTACCGTTCTCAACATGAACTGGTGTTCGTGTTCAAGAATGGCACCGAACGCCACCTCAACAATGTTGAACTTGGCAAGCATGGGCGTTACCGCACCAACCTTTGGTCCTATCCCGGCGTAAACACCATGCGTAAAGGGCGCCTCGAAGATTTAGAGATGCATCCAACGGTAAAACCAGTCGCGATGGTTGCTGATGCAATCAAAGACTGCACGAAAAGGGGTGAGTTAATTCTGGACGTATTCGCTGGGTCTGGCACCACTGTAATAGCAGCGGAAAAGACACAGCGAATCGCTCGCGCAATTGAACTCGACCCTTTGTATTGCGACGTCATTTTGAAACGATGGCGCAATTTTACTGGCGAAGAGCCAGTGCATTTTCAATCTGGAAAAACATTTTCAGAAAATTCTAATTTTAAGGAGACTAATCATGAGTAAAGATAATGGCAATGGCAGTGGTAGTGTTGGTGATGGCGAAGCTTACGAAGTCGGCTTTGGGAAGCCTCCCAAAGAACACCAGTTTAAACCAGGGTAATCGGGCAATCCATATGGCAGACGCAAAGTGCCTATGAATATGCTGGACATCTACGAAGATGTACTGCTTCGCCCCGAAACAATGGTAATTAATGGAAAGAAAGTGACCACGAACGGTATCAAGACCATTTTGATGCAGCAAAAAATGAAGGCGCTAAACGGCGACACTGCTGCGGCTAAATATTTGACCGATTTAGGCGTAAAACTGAACATGCCGGATTTCTTTCTCGATGAAGACGAAGATTAATACGATGAAAATGATTAACTCACAACTAGCGCCAGGCCTTCGGGTCTGGCGTTTTTTCGTTTTTCACTCGACTTCCTTGCCGCCGTAAGCATTGCTGTGTGTAGGAGGTTGATATGACACGTAAAAAGATAAAAGTTGAACCGATGGATGCGCAGCTGGCGGTGCTGGAAACCATGCCGCTGGCTGAGCTACGCATACTGTGGCAGCAGTATTTCAAATCCGCCGCGCCATCGCATTACCAGCGTGGCTCGCTAGCACGAAGGGTTGGCTATCAAATGCAAGTGGCGGCTTATGGCGGCTTGAGTAAAACGGCTCGACTTAAATTGAAACGGCTCGGTCAAAACCCTGGGCTGCAAAGCCCTGCACGTTATGCCATCCCCATCGGCACACGCATCCTGAAGCAGTGGCGCGGACGCGAGATTATCGTGCTGGCAGAAAGCAAACGGCAGTTTCAATTTGAAAGCAGAACCTATAAAAGCCTTAGCGCCATCGCTTCGGAACTGGTCGGCTGCCGCCAGTCTGGCAACAAGTTCTTCGGGCTGCATAAAAAACGGTATGTGTTATGAGCGGAGATAATAGTAAACCAACCATCCGCTGCGCCATCTAT
>JAKUPQ010000026.1 GCA_022450665.1 Alphaproteobacteria bacterium
TTCAATAACGCTATACTTACATAAGCTTTCACCCATCAGAACCTAAAAACCAATTCATTCAAAACCCCCATTGCAATAGCAATGGGGGTTTTGCGTGCGAGGGGGAGATTATCCATTTAAGCTCTCTATACCTACTTCATGCTATTTAAATGAATATTCTTGCATTGCAAGAAGGGGGGCTTTATATAATTGTTAACAAATCTCATCTAATATACTAGTGTTAACTATTAATAAAACTGAGAATGTTAATGACAAACCAACCAGCAACAAAAAAATTCGTATTCTCCCATCATCCCTGTATCGATGGTGTGGCCAGTGCGTGGGCCATTCAAAAAGCCTTCCCTGATGAAGAAATTACCTTTCAAGGGCTGGATCATGGTAAGGAAAACACCCAATATGACGGCTATAGCAACACAGAAATCAAGACTGCTACCGAAATTATTAAAGATACGCTAGCCGATCAGCCCTCCGGTCAGGAAGTCTATTTTGTAGATTATGTGCCCAACGACACTCAAGTTATTCGCGATTTAATCGAGGCGGGTCATCATGTCAAAATATTCGATCACCATCAAACCTCACAAAAAAATGTTGCTGAGTTACAAAGTCAGTATCCAATAGATAACGAATCTGCAGATGGCAAGCAACCGCCTCTAACATGCCATTTTGAAGATAGTCTTTCAGGAGCTTCGCTGACATGGCGATTAATGCATCCGGATACACCTGTACCGGCATTAATCAAACTCATTGAAGCCATGGATCTTTTGACATTTGATAAATATCAAGATTTTGCAGAAGTGGCTTCCGAAGGGTCAAAACCTGAAGATTCAGTAGACCTTACAAAATTTGATATGCCAGATACTGATATTACCATAACTAATCTTGGCGATAGTAAAGATGCTAAACCTGCAGAGCAAGAAGATGCACCACCCATTGACATTCCCGTTATTCAGCACAACTTATCTAGCTTTATAAGTGACTCACGCCTTGCCGCTTGCTACATCGATGGTTTCTTAAACGGGCCCGATCAAATTGAGAACATGCATAATTTTGACGCGCTCATTGATGAATTTGATCGTGATGGCCTGCACGGATTCGCACTAAAAGGCGCGCATCAATATGCAGAATATCTGCCATGGGTAGAAGATAAATTAAGCAAAGCACAAAAAATACCCATTACTACCGGAGTGACTACAGGTGACGAAGCTGAGGGCCACCACGCTGATACTAAAGAAAAAACATACGACGCCAATGTAATCGAATACGGAGATGTCACCATACCGCCACGTGGTGTTATGCTCGCGGTAATAGAAGAAGCAACCTCTGCCAAAAATCCGTTATTGCTGTTAGTCGATCGTGGTATGCCGGGTATGGTCAAACTTAATGTAAGAGTGCGCCCACCAGAAAGCGAAAACACTCCTGAAATTATTCAAAATATTTTACGCACCGCAGGTGCCGATGCTTCAAAAGGCGGTGGCCGTGGCTCTAAGGATCAAATTGGCCAAGGCGTATGCCGCTTGTCCAAAGAAGAAGCAAAGAAATTGGGAATAAATGAGCCTATAAAGGAAATAGACTTAGATGCTGCTACTTACTCCCATACGCGTTAACCGTGCCTTTAAATTGTTATTTCCCCTCTCACGAGGCTAGGTTATACTCCAGTAAATTAGGGAGTATTCTATGCAATTTATTGTTATCGCCTTTGATGGCACAGATCCTGAAGCTGCTTCGCGTCGTTTGGTAGCGCGTCCCGCACATTTGCAGATGGTAGAGCAAGCCACAGCGCGTGGGGAGCAAATTTTGGGCGTTGCGATTTTAAATGATGACAAGAAAATGATTGGCTCGCTTATGGTGATGGATTTTCCTTCCCGCTCCATGCTCGATGCTTGGTTAGAGCGTGAGCCTTATGTCATTGGCAAGGTTTGGGAAAAAATAGATGTATATAATGGTGCAATTCCGCCAAGTTTCTCACATCTGTTAAAAAAATAACCCGCTTCAGCTTTGTGTCATCATATGGCCAACCAGCCCTACCAAAAAACCCAATATTGCCCCCGAGGTTGGAAGCCAATGTTTTTGCAACTTTGCTTGCGGGGCAATATCCTGAAATGTCAGATAAAGAATCCCACCGGCACAAAATAACATTAATATGCCAAGCGTCTGCCGCATATCCGCAAAAATGAATACACCAAGCAAAGCATAAATTGGCCCCGAAATACCAATCAACAAAAACCACATTAATAATGTGCGTTGCGACTTGTTACCATTTCGCATCTCACAAAAAGCACTAAATCCTTCCGGAAAATTCTGGGCGGCAATTATCAGCGCAATCAATATTGCTTTGCTGCGCTCTGTCGAAATAACCGCACCCAATACAATCGCTTCTGGAACAAAATCAAGCATCATTGCCATTAGCTGCGATGCATTGCTTTTTTTACGAGACAACCAAATATCGCAGCTCATAAAAATAATGCCGCCTGCCAAGAAAGACAGAGCAGCTGACATAGTGGATAGCTCTGCAATACCATCAGGAACAAGAACAAGAGAAATGGCCGAAATCAGCGCACCGCCCCCGAAAGCAACCACAAAGTGCCGGAATTCTCTTTCTAACCACAGGGGGCGTATATGCTCAAAGCTGGCAAAAAATGCACCAAGCGTGATGCTAAGTCCTGCCCCTAAGGACAGCCATAACGCTTCCATCCACATAGGCTACATCCCTTGTGGTGCTTTACGGATGGCGATGCTTAATCCTTCATGGGTTGGCAACATTACAGCATCAAAATGCTTATTATCAGCCAGACGCATATTAAAATCGCGCATGGCTTGCCATGTACTGGCGCGAATACGATCACTTTGAGGCGGAGCATCAGCATACACAGTATGAAATAACAGGGTATTATCAGCAATCAACAATCCGCCGGGTTTAAGATGTGCTTCTGCCCAGCTTAAATAATGGGGATAATTAATTTTATCGGCATCTATAAATACTGCATCAACTTGCGGCACAATTTCTGCTATGCGTGGCAACATGTCGTTTGCCCTGCCCTCCCATAGAGTGATTTTACTACGCATGTCGGATTGATGGAAAAACCCCCGTGCCAGCTCTGCATGTTCGCTGTCACCTTCTATGGTATGCAAATGTCCGTTAGCAGGCAGCGCTCGCGCCATCCAAATTGCTGAATAGCCTCCAAGTGCACCAATTTCAACTACGGTGTGCGCCTGATGTAACTTAAGCAGCAAATACAGAATCTTGCCTTCTTCTGCATTTACCTGAATGCCCATATTACGCTGATTAAAAGTTTCGCGAATATTGCGCAGCAAATCATCTTCGTTAGCATATAGCTCGCATATATAATTTAATGCTTCGCTCGCTTCTGCACCGTGTTTCATAGCTTCGCCTTCATCACACTTTCACTGCCGTTGGTGATGCTGGAAAGTAGCGATAATGTACCCGGTAAAATTTTATTCATATAGAAGCGGGCGGTTGTAAGCTTTGCTTCATAAAATTCTTTGTCCTCTGTGCCATGCTCTATTTTTTCCAGAGCAATTTTTGCTTGTTTTGCCCAAATATACGCAAACACGACCAGCGCAAACATGCGTAGATATTCCACGGCGCCGGCGGCGGCATCATTGGGATTAGAAAGCCCTTTTTGCCCCAGCCATAAGCTTGCTTGCTGAAGATATTTTAAGTGCGTATATAATGGCTTGGTAAATTCTGCCATGGCGGAATTATCACGATTATCTTCTACAAATGCCATCGCCGGATGAAAAAATGCCCGCAAATAACGCCCTGTATTATATGGTAACTTTCGCCCAATCAAATCCATACCCTGAATGCCGTTTGTACCTTCGTAAATTTGGGCAATACGCGCATCGCGCACATATTGCTCAATGCCGTATTCGGTAATATAGCCATAGCCGCCATGCACCTGCATTGCTAAATTGGCGACCTCTGAACCCATATCCGTGAAATAGGCTTTGATAATTGGCGTCATCAGCTGAATAAAATGATCGGACTCTTCACGCACGGCTTTATCGCTATGGCGATGCATTAAATCGAGTTTGAGTGCGGCCTCCATACACAATGCCCGCGCCCCTTCCGTAAAAGCACGCATGGTAAGCAGCATACGCCGCACATCTGCATGAACAATAATAGGATCAGCAGCTTTTTGTGGCTGAACAGGCCCCGTAAGCGCCCTGCCCTGTATGCGTTCTTTAGCATAAGCCAATGCATTTTGATATGCCACTTCGGCCAAACCAAGTCCTTGCACTCCCACATACAGGCGTGCGGCGTTCATCATGGTAAACATGTATTTCATGCCATTATGCGGCGTACCTACTAGCCAGCCTTTGGCATTCTCGTAATTCATCACACAAGTTGGTGAGGCATGAATACCCATTTTATGCTCTATTGCACCACAAGCTACATTATTGTTTTCTCCCAGATTTCCGGCATCATCTACCATGACTTTTGGCACCACAAACAAGCTGATACCTTTTGTGCCCTCGGGAGCGTCAGGAAGTTTTGCCAATACTAAATGAATAATATTTTCAGTAGCATCCTGCTCGCCCGATGATATAAAAATCTTTGTGCCAGTAATCGCATAGCTGCCATCGTCATTTTCTGTGGCTGTCGTGCGTATTAGCCCTAGGTCGGTGCCGCATTGTGGTTCTGTCAGACACATAACACCCGACCATTCACCCGTGGTGATTTTGGGTAAATATTTCTTTTTCAACGCTTCTGCCCCATGCAGCAACAACGCATTATATGCGCCATGTGACAGACCCGGGGTAATACCAAATGACAAGTTTGCTGAGCAAATCATTTCGATAACGGGCATGTTCAAAAACTCTGGTAGTCCCTGCCCACCATATTTAGGATCGCACGCAAAAGACGGCCAGCCACCTGCCACATATTGCTTATAGGCATCCACAAAACCATCAGGCAGTGTAACCTGCCCATTTTCAAATTTCAGTCCTTGCGCATCACCAGTTTGATTCAGCGGAAACAGCACTTCTTCGCAGAAACGTCCGCCTTCTTGCAAAATCGCACTACGCAAATCATCGCCTACATCAGAGAATCCAGCAACATCCTGATAGCGCTCAAGGCCAAGATAATCATTTAACACAAACTCAAAGTCGCGGATGGGAGCGTTATATACGGGCATATAAATTTACCTTTTTCTATCATTCTCGCATAATCAAGAATCATTGGCGGCGGTTGTACTAATTTAGTAAATGTTTAATTATCTAGTTTCTCAATGGCTTGCCGGTTAATAGCATATGTTCGATACGGTCGAGTGTTGCAGGATGCCGCACTAATTCCATAAACACTTCATGCTCCAGATCCAGCAAATGTTGCTCGGTAATCTCATCGTTAACATCACAATCGCCCCCTGTAAGAATAGTGGCGAGGTGGCGCGAAATAAAGGCATCATGTGGGGTGGCCATACCATTCGCTACAAAATTATCTACCGCCATATTTAAAGCTGCCCATCCTCCACGGCCGGGCAAATGAATGGTATGCGATTGGCGCTGCTCGAAGCTTTCTGCTGCTTTCAGACAAGTGGCTTTCGCATCCGCTAGCAAACGCTCACGATTCATAGTAATGCTATCGGCCTCGCGCAGAATACCTAAATCCCGCGCTAAGTCTGCAGATTCTGATACTTTAGCTGTAGCAATATTTTCAAACGCTTTTGAAATTCCGGGCATAGCACCGCCTTTGCCGTCTTCGCGCACAAAGCGGAACACCATTTCTTTACAGCCTCCCCAACCTGGCACTAAGCCTACGCCAACCTCTACTAATCCGGCATAGCTTTCTAAATGCGCCTGCACATGGGTGGAATGCAAAATAGTTTCGCAGCCTCCGCCAAGCGCCATGCCATGCAAGGCAGACACAACAGGAAACGGAGCATATTTTAATGCCATTACTGCTTGCTGTCCTTGGCGGATTACATCACTTATCAACGGATACGCTGCCATATTGGCGGCATAAAGCATGAAGCCCAAATTCGCACCCACGGAGAAATTATCGCCATCTCCGCCAATAACAAGACCTTTGAAATTGCTTTTCACAATTTCGAGGCTTTTACCCATCATGGATAAAATATCTGGGTCGATAGAGTTCATTTTGCTGGTGAATTCTAAACAAGCCACACCATCGCCCATATCCCACAAAGTAGCAGAGCCGTTTTTGGTAACGGGCTTACCACTCGCCGCTAGTTTAGCATCCGACAACAGCAGCACTCCGGCAGAACGCTCAATAGGTACATATTCGCCCTTCAATGTCATAGCGCAAGGGCGGCCATTTTGTATGTCGTAAAGCGGGCGCCCCTTTGCCGCTGCAATAATATCAGGGACGGGCTTGCCCATTTCCTGTAGCTTTGTGGCAAATAACGCTGTTCCATCTTTATCTTTATATTTCAAACGGTCAATCAACTCAAACGGACCATATTTCCAGTTAAATCCCGTACGCATCGCTTTATCTACAGATACGATATCGTCCGAGATTTCGGGAATGAGCGAAGCCGCATAGCGCAGGGTTTCCAAAAGCACCGTTGCCGCATATTGGCCGCCAATGTCCTCATGTGTAACCAACGCTACCAGCCCTGCCCGCGCTGCATTCACACTTGCCAGTTTTGGTTTTTGCGCTGGAGCATATTCCCCCGTTTGCAAATTGATGGCCTCTTTCACGCGCTTACCGTTCGCATCTTTATTCAAACGATAAAAACCACCTTTGCCTTTGCGACCAGTATAGCCATCGGCGATCATTTTTTTAATAAGTTCCGGCTCTTGATACATGGCATGAAAACTGTCGTTTTCGGGCAAAAGCTGCAACATGGCTTTGCCAATATGCGGCATTAAATCTATACCCACCAAATCGAACAGGCCAAATACACCGGTTTTTGGGATACCGACGGGGCGTCCCATTACTGCATCGGCCTCTTCAACAGAAATACCCAGCCGCATCGCCTCCAGCAACCCGACCATCATCCAATAAATGCCAATGCGGTTGGCAATAAAACCTGGTGTGTCCTTACACTGCACCACGCCTTTACCCAATTGCACATCGGCAAATTGCTCAATCACCTGACGGGCATCGGTGCGCAATGTATCCCCACCCACTACTTCCAACAGGCGCATATAACGCGGCGGGTTGAAAAAATGCGTAATCATAAAATCTTGTTTAAAGGCTTCAGATTGCCCATGCACCAGCGCCTTTAGCGGCAGCGTTGACGTGTTGGAC
The DNA here is from genome assembly GCA_022450665.1 of Alphaproteobacteria bacterium. GTDB lineage: Bacteria > Pseudomonadota > Alphaproteobacteria > Rickettsiales > VGDC01 > JAKUPQ01. Next base: position 7,238 of record JAKUPQ010000026.1, read on the forward strand.
GACACTACTGAACCCTGCTTACGCACAGCATCTATTTTTTGGTATACGTCATGCTTTACCTTTGGATCCTCAAGCACCGCTTCAATAATCCAATCCACATCGGCAAGCTTATCGATATCGTCTTCCATATTGCCAGCGGTTATCAGCCGCAGTTTTTTGGGGTGTGAAATTGCTGCGGGTTTTGATTTCTTGAGTTTTTCAATTGCAGTTTCTGCTAGCACATTACGATTACTGGCATCTTTGGGAACAATATCCAACAGCAATACAGGAACTCCTGCATTGGCAACATGGGCGGCAATTCCGCTACCCATTACGCCAGATCCCAGAACGGCAACTTTTTGTATTTTGGTCATAGTATAACTCGCAAGCAGTTAGGGATTATTTGGCATCAGAACGACCCAAACAAAACAGAAATAAAGACGCAATAAGCAATGCGTCATGGCACCTATTAAAACTCAGGTTTCTCGACATTTTTAGGCGATTCCAGATTCACGCTTTCCATGCTCTGAGAAAAAGTGGGCTTTTGCACATCGATTCCAAATGCATTTAGCCATTCGAATACCAGATTCACAAACATATTGGCATATTTCGCCATAAATTTTAGCCCCACAGATAAATATTCACCTGCTATGGCTACCGCAGTTCCACTGCTGGAGGACACCGCTTTATCGGCCATTATCGGAAAGAACTCGGCAACAAACATCGCGCCAAGCGTTACAGCGAGCAGCAATACTGCCAGCTTAAAAATAATGAAAAAAAGTACTACATGCATGCGCGCCTCGTTAGCTAGTTCGTGTTATACGGCCTCTAATACCGTGGCAATGCCTTGCCCGCCGCCAATACACATGGTAGCCAGCGCATATTTTCCGCCTTTGTCATTGAGTAATTTTGCGGCTTTTCCGGTAATACGTGCGCCGCTTGCCCCTAATGGATGCCCTAACGCCACCGCGCCGCCCTCCATATTGACCTTGGCGCTATCCAGCCCCATTTCCTGAATACATGCGAGAGATTGCGCAGCAAACGCCTCGTTTAGTTCCACCACATCTACATCGCTCAAAGAAACGCCTGCGCGGCTAAGCGCTTTCTTGCTGGCATGTACTGGCCCCATTCCCATGATTTCCGGCGCAATGCCATCTACAGCCATGGATTTAATACGTGCCAGAATGGGCAAATTGTTTTCTTTTGCATAATCTTCCGAAACTACCAATACCGCCACAGCACCATCGGTAAGCGGTGAAGATGTTCCAGCCGTAACAGTGCCACTTGCGTCAAATGCTGGTTTCAGAGCAGACAACGCTTCGGCAGAAGTATCAGCACGCACACAGCCATCTTTATCTACAACACCATTTTTAGTTTGAATGGGAATAATTTCATCGGCCAAATCTCCTGCCAACGCTTTTTTATGGCTATTAACTGCAAATTCTTCCTGCGCTTCGCGATCTATATTATATTTTTTCGCAAGATTTTCTGCGGTTAATCCCATCGACATATAAGCCTCTGGGTGGTTTTGATATAAATCAGGGTTAGGGAGTAGATTATATCCACCCATTGGAATACGTGACATCGATTCTACGCCGGCACAGATAAATACTTTACCACTATTGGTGGCGATTTTACCTGCTGCCATATGTATGGCTTCCATAGAAGAACCACACCAGCGGTTAATAGTCACCCCTCCGGCGGTTTCTGGCAAACCTGATAAAAACACCAGCATACGCCCCAGATTATAGCCTTGCTCACCTTCGGGGAATGCGCAACCTACCAGTAAATCCTCTACATCTTCAGGCTTCACACCTGTTTTGGCAATCAGTCCTTTTATGGTTTGTGCTGCAAAATCATCAGGGCGTACTCGCGCCAGCGCACCACGGTTTGCAGGAGTAAAAGGAGAGCGGACATATCCGGCGATTACAGCTTGTGACATAACTCTATAGTTCCTTCTTGGATATTTTACCAATCATGGTTTTAGGTAAGGATTCACGAAATTCTATGCTTGAGGGTATCGCAAAGCGCGGTAGTTTGTCTTGTAAAAATGCTATCAATGCGTCTTCGCTTAATTCGTAGCCTTTTTTGAGCGCAACAAATGCTTTAACCCGCTGCCCCCAATGCTCATCTTCTACGCCAATGACCGCCGCTTCCAGCACCATTTCATGCATATACAGCACTTCTTCTACATTACGTGGATAAATGTTATAGCCTCCGGAAATAATCATTTCCTTAAGCCGATCCACTACAAAGAAATAACCATCTGCATCCATATAGCCCACGTCACCCGTGTGCAATCTGCCATTTTTAAGAGTATTTGCGGTTGCATCCTGATTTTGCCAATAGCCTTTCATCACCTGTGGACCACGAATACAAATTTCGCCCGTTTTACCCATAGCTACCGGCTTGCCCGTCTCTACACTCACAATTTCCAGCAATGTATCAGGCAATGGCAAACCGATAGATCCGGTTTTATTTACACCAAACAAAGGATTTGCCGCCACAACAGGAGAACTTTCGGACAGGCCATATCCTTCAATCAAAGTGCATCCGGTAATTTTCTCAAAGCCGTTTTTAATATCACGTGGCAGCCCTGCCCCGCCTGAAATACACATTTTCAGTGATGTCAGGTCATAATCTTTCACATCAGGATGATTATTAATGGCATTAAACATGGTTGGCACGCCGGGCATGATAGTTGGCTTCTTACGGCTGATATCTTTCAATACATCATCCAACACAAATTGCGGATGCAGTATCATGGTCAGGCCTTTATGTACGCTTAAATTCATAACCACCGTCATGGCGAACACGTGAAAACATGGCAGCACGCCAAGCATGCGCTCTTTACCTGATTCCATTCCAGCAAACCACATGCCGCACTGCACTGCATTAGCATACAGGTTAGCGTGGGTTAGCATTGTGCCTTTGGGAACGCCTGTAGTGCCACCAGTATATTGCAACACTGCCACATCGTTAGCAGCGTCGATTTCTGGAACTTTTAACGTGGCTGCATCATGCGCTATCAAAGTTTCAAACGCCACATATCCTGCGCCTTTCGGCATGGGCATCGTATCTTTCCATTTTACTAATGGAAAAGCAAGCCGTTTGGCGAAAGGCAATGCCTCACTAAAGCGCGCCACCACCAACGTTTTGATAGCAACCTGCTGACGGCATTTTTCGAGTTTTCCAAGCAGACTGCGCATCGAAAATGTTATCAACATGTCAACATTTGCATCTTCAATCTGTTGCACAATATCACGCACAGGATAGAGCGGATTAAAGTTCACCACAGTTCCGCCTGCCATTAAAATGGCGTAATAGCTTATAATAAAATGGGGAGAGTTGGGCAAAAATAAGCCAACGCGAGTGCCTTTTGTTATGCCCCGCTGCTGTAACCCCGCAGCCATGGACTGTGCAGAGCGATAGATTTCCTGATAGGTGTAATGCTGGCCTAAAAAGTCTATTGCAATGTTTTGTCCGTAATTTTTCGCTGCATCTGCAAGCAGCTGTGACACAGGGTGCAAGGGAATTTCTGCCTGCCATTGCATGCCTGCCGGATAATGCAATAGCCAAGGATACCGCTTCTCTAACGGTTTTATTTTATTACTTATCGCAGTAAAAATATTTTGTAATGGTGCAATCATGCTTGCGCTTGAGAAGTTAAGCCAATATCTTGCAGATCTGCAATAACTATAGTGTGGCTTAGATTTTACGTGATGTCAAAAGATTACCATTCGACAGATGTCGTTATCATAGGTGCAGGCCCTGTGGGTCTGTTTACGGTATTTCAGGCTGGAATGCTCAAAATGCGCTGCCATGTGGTAGATACGCTTGAGATGATTGGCGGGCAATGTACCGCTCTTTATCCTGAAAAACCTATTTATGACATTCCAGGCTATCCGGCCATTGAAGCGCAAGAGCTAATTAATCAACTCGAAACGCAAGCCGAAGCGTTTAGCCCTACTTATCACCTGAATCAGCAAGTAATTAAGCTACAAAAGCTGCAAAGCGGTGAATGGGAAGTTACCACTTCGACTCACACAGTCATTCGCTGTAATGCTGTGATTATTGCTGCCGGATGTGGTGCGTTTGGCCCAAACCGCCCACCATTGCAAGATTTAGAGCATTATGAAGGCAGTAGCATATTTTATATGGTGCGTCGAAAAGAAGAGTTTAGAGATAAAAACGTAGTCATCGCTGGCGGAGGCGATTCTGCGGTAGATTGGGCACTGTCACTCGCAGATATTGCAAAAAAGCTCTATGTTGTGCATCGTCGGCCTAAATTCCGCGCCGCGCCCGAAAGCTGTGCGCAATTAGATGCGTTAGCCCAAGCAGGCAAAATTGAAATGGTTATTCCCTATCAACTTTCCGGCCTGCGAGGAGAAGGTAGCCAGCTTACTGGCGTTGAAGTTGCTACGCTGCAAGGCGAAAAGCGCATGCTTGATGCCGATATATTATTACCATTTTTTGGCTTGGCTATGGAGCTAGGCCCTATCGCAGATTGGGGCTTAGAGTTAGAAAAGGGGCATATTCTAGTAGATTCTGCCACATTAGAAACCAATGCTTCAGGCATTTTTGCTATTGGTGATATTGCCCATTACCCCAAAAAGCTTAAATTGATTCTTTGTGGCTTTAGCGAAGCTGCAATGGCGTGTCATGCTATTTACCCCCTTGTCCACCCCGGAGAAGTACTACATTTTGAATATTCCACCACTAAAGGCGTGCCATAATGAAATATATAATTCTAATTTATGCGCTGATAGGGTTTGGCTTTAATGCGCAAGCTGGCATGTTTGGAGAAACCCCCGACCGATGCGTTGTAGCCGGATGCAGCAATGAATTATGCGTTGAAACTTCTAAAGAAGATGTGGCAAGCGCCTGCCTGTGGACTCCGGCTTATGGCTGTTATAAAGCCCATGGCACTTGCGAAATGCAAAAAAATGGCAATTGCGGCTGGACACCTACCGAAGCACTAAAACAGTGTCTTGCCGATCCAGAAAAAGAATTTCCACTTTAATACGAGGATATTATGACAGCAACCATCATGGACGGAAAACACTTCGCCCAAGATTTGCGCGCTAATATAGCGCGTGGTGTGGCTACCCTTTCCAAGCATCAAAATATCACTCCAGGCTTGGCAGTTGTTTTGGTTGGAGTAGATGCGGCCAGTGAAATTTATGTGCGCAACAAAGGAAAAATGACGCGCGAAGTCGGCATGGAATCGTTTGAGCATAAGCTTCCTGCAGATACACAAGAAGACACACTGCTTGATCTAATTGATTCGTTGAATGTTGATCCTGCCGTCAATGGCATTTTAGTGCAACTCCCTTTACCCGCACATATTGACGAGCATAAAATCATCAATCGTATTTCTCCTGCCAAAGATGTGGATGGGTTTCATGTGATCAACACCGGAAAACTCGCTACTGGCCAAACCGATGGCATGGTTCCTTGCACCCCATTGGGCTGTTTGATGATGGCCAAACATTTCGGCGGCAATTTAAGCGGCAAACATGCGGTAGTAGTCGGACGCTCTAACATTGTTGGCAAGCCGATGGCTGCCCTGTTATTAGGCGAAAGCTGCACCGTAACCATTGCCCATTCACGCACGCAAAACCTGCCAGAACTATGTAAAACCGCTGATATTCTTGTTGCAGCCGTTGGCCGACCGCACATGATTAAAAGCGACTGGATAAAAGAAGGTGCTATGGTGATTGATGTCGGCATTAACCGCCTTCCTCCCGCAAACGAAGGTGAAAAAGGCAAATTAGTTGGCGATGTCGCATTTGATGAGGTGGCTGTCATTGCAGGGCATATCACCCCTGTACCGGGCGGTGTAGGCCCAATGACAATTGCCTGCCTGCTCTATAACACTCTTAAAGCTACGTGTTTGCAACATGGCGTTGAGTTGCCAATCGATATTGGCTAACCCTCGGCATATATTTTATTTTCAGCAAGCTATACTGCCAATTTTTGCCCATGCGCATCATTACTGTCAAGCGCCAGATCCACAAAGCGATCGGTAATGCTTTCTGCTGTGGTGAGTAGATTTGCATCTTCACCCGGAAATGCTTCTTTACGCATAGCAGTGGCTACCACTCCCGGATCTACTAAATTCACCCGCATGTTGGTTTTAGTCACTTCTGCGGCATAGGTTTGCACCAGCATTTCCAGTGCGGCTTTGCTTGCGGCATATGCCCCCCAATAAGCGTTAGCACCATCGGTCACGCCAGAAGTAACAAACAATGCCCTGCCCGCATCTGACGCGCGCAATAGCGGATCAAAGCTGCGGATAAGCCGGTAGTTTGCCATTACATTTGTGTCCATCACTTCTTGCCACATTTTAGGTTTAGACATGGCTACGGGCGATAATGAACCAAGAATCCCGGCGTTGCCGACAAGAATATCCAATTTTTTAAACCGTTGCGCAATCACACCGCCCAGCTCGTCTATTCGTTCGTAATCGGTGATATCCATAGGAACAAGCGTTGCTGGCTCATGGCCACCAGCGCGGATAGCATCATCCACACGCTCAAGTGCGCTTTGCGTACGCGCCACCAAAATAACATGTGCGCCCTCGGCAGCATAGCGTTTTGCCACAGCGGCGCCAATGCCACGCGATGCACCCGTTATCAGCGCTATGCGCCCTTGCAGCTTACCTTCAGTCATGTTTAAATTTCCGCGAGTCGAGATTGAAGTTTTGTATTGGATTCGCCACCGTCTTTATCTACCAGTGGAATAGCATAATCGCCAGTGAAACATGCATCGCAAAATTGCGGCACAACATTGCGGTGCAGCTCGCCCATGGCACGATATAAACCATCAAGTGAAATAAATGCCAAACTGTCTACATTAATAATTTTAGCAATTTCATCCACGCTATGATTAGCTGCCAACAACTGGTCTCTGGAGGGAGTATCCACCCCGTAAAAACATGAATGTGTAGTAGGTGGGCTGGCAATGCGCATATGCACTTCTTTCGCTCCGGCTTCACGTACCATCTGCACAATTTTTTTCGATGTTGTACCGCGCACAATACTATCATCCACCAGTATCACCCGCTTGCCCTTAAGCATAGCAAAGTTGGCGTTATGTTTTAGCTTCACACCGAGGTTACGCACATTTTGCGTTGGTTCAATAAATGTGCGCCCAACATAGTGGTTACGAATAATACCCAGCTCGAATGGAATATTCGACTCTGCCGCATAGCCAATAGCGGCTGGCACGCCCGAATCCGGTACCGGCACCACCACATCGGCCTCTAACTTGCTTTCGCGGGCTAGCTCTGCGCCAATGCGCTTGCGTCCTTCATAGACATTGCGCCCATCAATTAAACTATCAGGGCGTGCAAAATATATGTATTCAAACACACAAAAGCGGCTCGAAGCCTTGTCTTTAAACGGATGAATACTACGTAGCCCATCGTGGTTAATAACCAACACTTCCCCCGGCTCGATATCGCGGATGAACTTTGCTCCAATAATATCAAAGGCACAGGTTTCAGAGGCCACCACGAATGCATCATCCAGCTTACCTAGCACCAACGGACGCACGCCTAACGGATCACGCGCTGCAACCAGCAAATCTTCGCTCATGGCTATCAGTGAATACGCACCGGTTATTTGCTGCAATGCCTCCAGCAAGCGATCTTCCACCTTTTCTTTGCGGCTCACTGCCATCAAATGCACAATAACTTCGGTGTCAGAGGTAGACTGAAACAAGCAACCTTGTGAAATAAGTTGTTTACGCAGTGTAAATGCATTGGTGAGGTTGCCATTATGTGCCAACGACAAGCCACCAAAACTTAGCTCGGCAAATAAAGGCTGCACATTACGCAACATGGTTTCACCCGCAGTAGAATAACGCACATGGCCAATAGCTTGCGCACCTTTTAACCCGTGAATTAGTTCGGGGCGGTTAAAATTATCGCCCACCAGCCCCAAGGCACGGTGAGAATAGAAATGGTCGCCATCGTAGCTTACGATACCTGCGGCTTCTTGCCCACGGTGCTGCAATGCGTGCAGTCCTAAAGCGCAATGCGCTGAGGCATCAGGGTGGCCAAAAATACCATACACCCCGCATTCATCACGAAAATGATCGTCGTTTTCGCCCATTGCGCCAGTAGAAATATGCGGGGCTTTCAGTGCCATTATCAGGGGTTCTCCTAAGGCGTTAGTTTAATAGTTTGTGCATCGTTATCGGGGGCATCGCCCTCGCGTTGTAAGCTACGAAGCAGGCGCTCTAATTCCTGACGCTGATCTGCATCGTATTTAGCAGGGTCGCCGCCGTCTTCTTTCATTTGTTTCAGCTCTTCTTCGGCTTTCTCACGCGCCATGCGCTCGCCTTCTTTAGCGGCCTGTTCGGATGCCTCTTCGAGTTGCTTAGTGTATCCTGGAGCGAGTTGTTGCAAAAAGCCTGCACTGGCCTCTACTACTGGAAGTGTTCGTGCATTTTTCACCATATCGGGAAATTCATCCCTCGGCATCACTACGGCAAACATAACATAAGCCAAGGATAAAATAAATAACCCGCGCACTACACCAAACACCATTCCCAACGCCGAATCGAGAATACTGATGTCGCTGCCCGATTGCAAAAACTTCATAACCACCGTGTTTATGATGGATAGAATGATTAGCACCACCACGAATAAACCCACGGTCGAAAACCCCAGTAACAGCATTTTCTGCGATACATGGGGGGCAAGAAACTCTTTTACGTCATCGTAAAAATTGATGGTGATAAATGCAGCGATAAGCCATGTCATCAACGAGAGCACTTCGCGTATAAACCCACGAAACAGCGCTAGAAGCCCTGAAAGCCCTACCACCGAAATTACGACCCAATCGAATATTGTTAAACCACCGTCTTCCATTACTACTCCGTATTACGCATTTTCGGCGAGTTTCTGCGCATCAGCACGAAACACATTTACTAAATCATCCACATGATGGATGGGCTGCTTACCTATAGTCAACCCCTTAATGGAAGTTTTTCCGGGCAGGTAGGCTTTTTCGAAGCCCAGTTTTTCTGCCTCTTTTAAGCGTGGTTCGGTACGACCCACCTGACGCACTTCGCCCGAAAGCCCTATCTCACCGAACACCACCGTGCGCAAGGGCAATGGCACATGGGTCAGCGCCGAAATAAGCGCAGCGGCTACAGCCAAATCTGCCGCAGGTTCACTAATCCGCAAGCCGCCAGCCACGTTTAAATATACTTCTTTATCGCTGAGGTTAATGCCGCAACGCGCTTCGAGAACTGCTAAAATCATGGACAATCTGGCGCTGTCCCACCCCACTACAGCACGGCGCGGATTACTCATGGTGCTGGCAGATACTAACGCTTGCACCTCCAGCAGCATAGGACGGGAGCCTTCCATTCCTGCGAAAACAGCAGAGCCACTGACCTCCCCTTCACGCTCGGATAAAAACAATGCTGATGGATTAGTGACTTCCTGCAAACCCACATCACGCATTTCGAATACGCCGATTTCATCAGTGCCGCCAAAGCGATTTTTTACTGCCCGTAAAATTCGAAATTGATGGCCGCGCTCGCCTTCAAAATATAATACCGTATCTACCATATGCTCCAGCACACGAGGGCCGGCTATTTGCCCGTCTTTAGTGACATGCCCCACTAAAAATAGCGCAATATTGCGTTTTTTTGCCATTTTGATCAGCTCGTGAGACGATGCACGAACTTGCGACACAGTGCCAGGGGCGCTTTCGATATTGTCGATAAACATGGTTTGAATTGAGTCAATCACCAATACATCCGGTGCAGCTTTGTCGTCGAAATTACTGATAATATCGCGTACTGAAGTGGAGGCGCCCAAATCTACACTGCTTTTTTCAAGCCCCAACCGTTTTGCGCGCATTCGCACTTGCGATACGGATTCCTCGCCTGATACATATACCGTTTTAAGTCCCGAACCTGCAAGGGCGGCCACAGCTTGTAACAATAATGTTGATTTACCAATGCCCGGATCGCCACCAATAAGTATCGCAGAGCCAGCGACCAAGCCGCCGCCCAAAACTCTATCTAATTCTGACATTCCGGTGGTTTTGCGCGCCAGTTCTTCGGCCTCGCCAGCCAACGCAACGAGTTCCAGAGATCTGCCTTTTCCAAGGCTCATACCTTTTGGGGTCGGCGCCACAGTTTCTTCGGCTATCGTGTTCCATTCGTTACACGATTCGCACTTCCCGCTCCATTTATTATATATCGTTCCGCAGGATTGACATACATATTGCTCGCGGGGTTTGACCATGAATTAACCTGCCTTCGCCTCGTCGGTAATGGGGCCACTGGCGCGGCCATGGACAAATTGGTCTACATGGGCATTGCCACTGTCGTAAATTTTGTTGGCCTTATCACGCCAGATAATTTCGCCTTTATATATCATGGCAACATCGGTAGCAATTTTGGTCGCTATCACCATGACATGTGTAATTGAAAGCGTGGTGATACCTTTTTCGCGGGTACAGGCAATAATCAGCTCATTAATTACGTCTGCCATAATCGGGTCAAGGCCGGTAGTTGGCTCGTCAAAGAAAATTATTTCTGGATCTCCGGCAATGGCACGCGCCAGCCCCACGCGTTTTTGCATTCCGCCCGACAATTCCGAAGGATGCAAATCGGCTACGCGAGGTGCTAACCCCACCTCATCAAGCTTTTCTTTTGCTAACTCATATGCTTGTTTTTTCGTCAACTTGCCACTTTGTAGCAGAGCGAATGAGACATTTTCCCATACTTTCAAGCTGTCAAACAGAGCTGCACCTTGAAACAACATGCCAAAGCGGTGCATGAGCTCAATATGCTCTTTTCCAGAAATACCCACCACATTTTTGCCATCGACCTCAATGCTTCCACTATCGGGGGTAAGCAAACCAAGAATGCACTTTAACAGCACTGATTTACCTGTACCGGAGCCACCAATAATGACCAGCGATTCGCCTTTAGCCACCTGCAAATCCACACCGTTAAGCACAGGGTTGTTTCCAAAGCCTTTATATACGTCTTTCATCAGTATTTTTGGTGGCGTTGTCATGAGGCAAAAAACAATTCGGTTATAATATAATTGAATAGTAAAATCAGTACAGAGGATGACACCACGGCATTGGTGGTTGCTGCGCCCACACCCTGCGCGCCACGTCCAGAATAATATCCATGATAACATCCCATAAGCGTAATAATAAAGCCAAACACCGAGGCTTTAGTAAGCCCTGATACTACATCACGGAATTCCAAATATTCAAAGGTGCTTTGTAAATAAGGGCCAGGGGCAAATCCCAGCTTATACACACTTACTAAGTACCCACCCATCACACCGATTATATCTGCTATCAATACCAAAATTGGCAGCATCACCACTCCGGCAAGAATACGAGGGAATACCAAATATTTAAAGGGGTTGGTTGAGAGCGTCGTAAGTGCATCAATCTGCTCGGTCACGCGCATGGTGCCAATTTCTGCTGCAAAAGCTGCGCCAATGCGCCCCGCGACCATAAGCCCTGCCAGCACCGGCCCTAATTCACGGGTGATAGACAAAACCACTACAATGGCGATGGAGCTTTCTGCCGAAAACCGCGAAAATCCCGAATAGCTTTGTAGCGCCAAAACCGCACCAGTAAAAATTGCCGTAAGTCCAATTACAGGAAGCGAGTAGTATCCCACTTCGATCATTTGCCGCAAAATAATGCGTGGATAAAATGGCGGACGCCACGAGTTTACAAGGGCATTGCCCGTGAATATGGCAAGCCGGCCAATTGACGCCAAAAACGCAAGGAAAACCCGACCAATAGGCGCTAAAAAATTCATGTTGTCACCGCTTGTTTGAAGACACTTTGTTATACGCACCAACGGCCAAGCATACAACCGTTTTTTCACGGGATTCATGCATATTTATTGCCACAAAGATATAGGCGCTGTACCCGGGAAGAAATTCCGGTCAACACTTCATAGCCAATAGTATCGGCTTGCTCTGCCACGCTATCGATGGAAATATTTTTGCCAAAAAACTCCACCATATCACCTGTAGCAATAGCATTAGGGTCAATATCAGAAATATCTATCACGGCCAAATCCATGGACACAATGCCCACAATAGGCACCACACTGCCCGCAACATACGCCTTGCCGCGATTGCTCAGTGTACGCGCAACAGCATCTGCATAGCCGCAGGCCACCGTTGCCAGACGTGCACCTTTTTTAACCTGATACGTTGCGCCATAGCCCACGCTTTGCATATGCGTTATATCGCGGATTTGCAAAATAGGCGCTTTTAACGTCACCACCGTTTGCATTGGGTTTTGTGGTGCTTCCAGCGTTGGGTTGACCCCATAAAGCGCCACCCCAGGGCGGGTTAAGTCACCATGATAACTCTGCCCCATAAATATTCCTGAAGAATTGGAAAAACTGGTTTTATAATGAGGAAATTGTTGTTTTAATGTGGCAAAACGCTGCAGTTGCTGCGCGTTTAATGGATGCGCCGGAGTGGCAGCACACGCCAAGTGGCTCATAAGCCACTCCACTTGAACACCCTTCAAAGAATCCGGATGGCTTAATAAAGATTCCACGTCGCTATCTGCCAGCCCTAAGCGATTCATCCCTGTGTCTACGTGAATACACGCGGGCAGCATTGCTTGTTGTGTTTTCGCCAATGCCTGCCAATGATCGATTTGTGCAAGAGTATTCAGACACGGAATAAGCTTACACGCATTTGCATAGCTTGCTTCTTGCGCATTGGCCACGCCGTACAACACATAAATAATGGCATTGGGCAAAGCATCGCGCAGCTCTGCTCCTTCTGACAGGGTGGCAACAAAAAAATGGCGGCAGCCAATACCCTGCAGCGCTTTTGCTATGGGCAGCGCACCTAAACCATAGGCATTCGCTTTTACTACCGCTGCACATGCGCTTGGTGCAGATTGTGTTGCCAATATGCGATAATTGGCACAAATCGCGGCAATATCAATTTCTGCAATAGCTCCGCTAGTTAGCTGCATATCAGAAGCGTGACTCCGGCATAAAATCATCCTTAGCAAGATCGCTAAAGCGGGTATATTTATCAATAAATGCCAGTTTCACGTTGCCGATAGGGCCATGCCGCGCTTTGGCAATAATAACTTCACCAGTGCCATACACCCGCTCCATATTGGCTTGCCATTCAGCAAAATTCGGCGATTCCTCGCTTGGCATCAGGCGCGAGATATAATATTCCTCGCGGAACACAAACATTACCACATCCGAATCCTGCTCAATACTGCCAGACTCTCGCAGGTCAGAAAGCTGCGGGCGTTTATCTTCGCGCTGCTCTACCGCACGCGAAAGCTGCGATAACGCAATTACCGGAATATTCAACTCTTTTGCGATGGCTTTCAGCCCCTGCGTAATTTCTGAAACCTCTTGAACACGGTTAGATTGCGATGCGGCAGAGCTTCCGCGTAATAGCTGCAAATAATCCACAATTAACAGCTGTAAATTGTGCATCCGCTTTAGGCGGCGGGCGCGGGTACGCACTGCAGAAATACTAAGCGCAGGAGTGTCATCAATAAAGAACGGCAAATTTGCCACTTCGGTACTTGCCTGCACGAGTTGGGCAAACTCATCGTTATTCAGCTCGCCTTTTTTCATGGATGACGAACTCACTGAAGCGGCAGATGCAATAAGCCTTGCCGCAAGTTGCTCCGCTGACATCTCTAATGAGAAAAACCCCACGGCGGCTTTTTCAGCGCCATTGTCGATGTGGTCGTGATACAAATGTTTGGCAGCGTTATAGGCGATGTTGGTCGCTAATGAGGTTTTACCCATCGAAGGGCGTCCTGCCAAAATAATTAAATCCGAATTCTGGAATCCGCCTAGCAACCTATCTAAATCCGTTAGGCCTGAGGTTAATCCCACCACACTCGAATCGCTTTTAAAAGCGAGTTCGGCGCTTTTAATTGCATCAGTAACACCCACACGCAATGCCTCAAACCCGCGTGAAACTGAACCTTCGGTTGAAAGCGTAAAGAGCTTCTGTTCGGTGTTTTCTATCTGCGCGGAGGCACTGGTATCAATATCGGCAGCGAAGGCCTCGTTCACCAGATCTTCACCAATGGTAATGAGCGAACGCTTAAGCGCCATGTCATAAATCGCACGGCCATAATCACCTGCATTAATGATTGCCGAGGCACTGGCCGCCAGTTTCACCAGATATTGCGCGCCACCAATATCAGCCAGCGCCGCATCTTGATCAAAATATTGTTTTAACGTTACAGGGTTTGCAATTTGCCCGCGATCATAGAACTTTTGAATCGCATTGAATATGCGTTGATGTACCGGCTCGTAAAAATGCTCAAAGGTAAGAAAATCACCGATTTGCGTCATTATGTCGTTATTTATCAGCAATGCTCCTAATAAATCGCGTTCCGCAGCAGCGTTGTGCGGAATTTCACGATATAGCAACGCCTCTTGGTCTGGGCTTTCAGGCTTACCTGATGCTGCGGTAGAGGCGGCATTGTCGCTACTCATAAATATCTATCCTAGCTAATCTGTGAAGCGCCCATCATACTTATGATCGAGGCCACTTGTCTATGATCATATCAAAAAAAAGCCGGAACTTTGTAGCTCCGGCTTTTTTCAATTCGTGTATTCAAGCAAATTTAAGCGGCGTCTTCTTCGCCGTCTTTTGCCTGATCAGCCTCAGTTTCGGCAACAAGCGCTTCTTCAGCTACTGGTGCTTGCTCTTTTTTCTTGGGAGCAGCCGCTTTTGCAGCAGCTTGAGCTTCTGATTCACTACGTGCAACGTTGACTTTAACTTCAACAATTACTTCAGGGTGCATTGCAATTTTCACCGGATAAATACCGACTTCTTTAATCACACCGCCCAGATCTACATGGTGATGGGTAACTTCGTGCTTTTTACTTTGCAAAGCTGTTGCAACATCGCGTGCAGTAACCGAACCATAAAGGCGGCCATCGTCAGAAGCCTGACGAATCAGCACAACGCTTTCTTTATCCAGACCTTTAGATTTGTCTTCGGCAACTTTACGCATTTCAGCGTTGCGTGCTTCAATTTCAGAGCGCTGTGCTTCAAAATACGCAATGTTGCTTTTGGTTGCGCGCAAGGCTTTTTTCTGCGGAATGAGGTAATTACGGGCATAACCGTCTTTTACCTTCACTTTGTCGCCAATCTGGCCAAGGTTTTGCAACCGCTCGATGAGAATAATTTCCATGATTTATATCCTTTCTATATCCGTTTACGCATTAATCGTGCGAAGAAAACGGAAGGAGCGCGATTTCGCGGGCGCGCTTGATTGCTTTTGCGAGTTCACGTTGTTTCTTTGCAGAAACCGAAGTGATACGGCTTGGTAAAATTTTACCGCGCTCGGAAACAAATCGCGTCAGCAATTTGGTATCGCGATAATCAATTTTTGGCGCATTAGGGCCCGAAAGCGGGCAGCTTTTGCGACGGCGGAAAAATACGCGGCGCGGCCCACCTTGGGGCGCTGCGGATGAGTTACGTTCTGCTTCAGCCATGATACTGATCCTTATATTACTATTAAATTATGCTGCTTCATCATAAGAACTGTTACCGCTAACACTACCAGGTGTTTCGGTGAACTCTTCAACACGAATGGTCATGTGGCGAATAACGTTATCGTCCAGACGCATTTTACGCTCCATCTCTTTTATCGCCGCAGGTTCTGCATCGATATTAAGATGAATGTAATGACCTTTGCGGTTTTTATTGATGATGTACGAAAGGGTACGCAATCCCCAATACTCGTTTTTCTCAACTTTGCCCTTCATATCAGTGATGATAGTGGAAAAGTTATCGGCAAGCTTGGTAGCATCCGATTTAGCAGCGTCCTGACGGACGATCATGGTCGTTTCATAAAGAGGCATATGCCTTCTCCTTTTAATGGTTTCCTATGGGCCAGCAGTATAGATGGCAGATATATACATCTCCATCACTACTGAGCGCGTCCAACCTAGAACGCGCAGGGGTGACGTAAAATAGCGGGATATTTCGTAAAATCAAGCATTCTTTCAAACTTACAAGGTTTTTATACAGGGCAGTTGCAAACCATATGCAATTAGTTTTTATTAACGCCAATACTATGCAGCTTATACATGCAGGAGATTTTCTTATGACTAAAGCATTCGTTTTTCCCGGACAAGGCTCACAATCCGTTGGCATGGGCAAAGTAATGGCCGATAATTTTGCGGTAGCCCGTCAGGTGTTTGAAGAAGTAGACGATGCGCTTAATGAAAAGTTCTCGCAAATTATTTTTGAAGGGCCGGAAGACACTCTTATGCTGACTGAAAACGGGCAACCAGCAATCATGGCCACATCCATGGCGGTTTTCAGAGTGCTGCAACAAGAGTGCGGCCTGAATTTAAAGCAATCTGCTAAATTTGTTGCCGGACATTCACTGGGAGAATATTCGGCGTTATGTGCTGCGGAATCTTTGAATCTATCCGACACGGCGCGTCTGCTACGCTTGCGCGGTAAAGCCATGCAAAAAGCGGTAGCCGTAGGCGAAGGAGCAATGGCAGCACTTTTAGGGCTAGACATAGACACCGTAACAAACATTGCGCAACAGGCGACAGAAAATGAAATTTGCGCCGTGGCTAACGACAATTCCCCCGGTCAAGTGGTAATTAGTGGCCACAACACCGCAGTAGCCCGCGCATGTGAGCTTGCCAAGGCTGCAGGTGCAAAACGTGCTGTACCACTAGCAGTAAGCGCACCGTTTCATTGCGCATTAATGCAGCCCGCTGCCGATGCCATGGCCGAAGCGTTATCTGCCATCGAGTTAAAAGCGCCGGTTGTGCCTGTAGTTTCGAACATCAGCGTAGAAGCTGTCACCAATCCAGAAACCATACGGGCATTACTTGTCCAGCAAGTAACTGGCCGCGTACGCTGGACAGAGACTATACAATACATGAAAAACCACGGTGTTGAAGAAGTCGTAGAATTGGGAAATGGCAAAGTATTAACGGGTCTTGTGCGTCGCATAGACAAAGAACTGGCAACCAAAAATATCAGTGTACCGGAAGATTTAGACAGCTTTGCAAAAACTGCCTAGTGCAATTAATCTTCATATTCCACTCTCACCGTGATAGGGGAGCCACCGGAATTGGCAGTGTTAAACATATAACTAAAATTCGGACTGCTTACGCCTGAAGTAGTATTCAGCGCCGCCCCGATATAAAAATCATTTTGATTTGTATTTTGTTTAATGCGATAACCGGTAATAACTGGCGTATCCAGACCCTGACAGGTCACGCCGGTTCCAGCCGCCCCTGATCCGCCTTCTTTGATCTGTATACTAAGCATACCAACAGCGCCACCGCCACCATCACTTAAGGTTGCGTTATTAGAACAGGAAATGTCTACACGACACCCTTTATTTTTTTTAGTTCCCTCAATATAAAAAACACCCCCAGTGCCTTGCCCCGCACCGCTATAGCCTGCACCATAAGTGATGCTTCCATCTGAACCCATGGTGACAGTACCCGTACCATTTGAACCTTCTATCAGACTATAATCTAAATCCGTCACGGTAGTACTGATGTCTAAAGCTTCATCTTCGCATTTAGCCATAGCGTTACTGGCACTACATGTCACAAACAATGCCGTTGTAATAAACAGTATATTCGTTATAAAAGGGCACGTATCCATCTTATTCCATAGTTGGTGAAACACTTCATCATTATATTATAAATTGCTATTAAATACCAGAAATACAATAAGGAAACTCTATTCATGTTTGATTTAACCAACAAAACCGCCCTTATTACGGGCGCGTCAGGCGGTATAGGCCGCGAAATTGCTTTGGCACTTCATAAAGCCGGTGCAAAAGTAGCTATTTCTGGCACACGACAAAACGCGCTGGATGAAACATCGGCGGCGGCGAATAATGAACTGATGTCGATTCCCTGTAATCTGAGCAAACCCGAAGAGGTAGACGGCCTTATAAAGCAAGCGGAAGAAAAGCTGGGGCAGCTTGATATTCTGGTGTGCAATGCAGGCATTACCCGCGATGGACTGCTAATGCGTATGAAGGATGATGATTGGCAGGATGTGCTGGATGTTAACCTCACCGCAAGCTTCAAGCTTATTCGCGCCGCCTCCCGTGGCATGATGAAACGTCGTAGTGGCCGCATTATCAATATCACTTCGATAGTTGGCGTAATGGGTAACCCCGGTCAGGCGAATTATTGTGCCTCTAAGGCTGGCTTAATCGGCATGTCTAAATCCATCGGCCAAGAACTGGCTGGGCGCGGCATTACCGTCAATTGCATTGCGCCAGGGTTTATAAAAACCGCCATGACAGATGCTCTCAATGAGGATCAACAAGAACGTATTACAAAAAACATTCCCGCCGGAAGATTTGGCTTGCCAGAAGACATTGCTGCCGCCACAGTGTTTCTCGCGAGTGATTCTGCCAGCTACATCACAGGTCAAACCTTGCATGTGAATGGCGGTTTACTTATGGTTTAAGCAATTTGGCAGACTTTTCTTGCCATTAATGTTGTTTTTTTTTGGCAATAACTAGAAGTTTATGCTAGTAACCCTTGGGTCTTGCATATCGCGTTTTTGCCATATGTAGTAACTTTTATAATTCAATGAAGGATAGGTTGTATGAGTGATATCGCAGCTCGTGTTAAAAAGATTGTTGTAGAGCATCTCGGCGTAGAAGCAGACAAAGTTGTCCCTAGTGCCAGCTTTATCGATGATCTGGGCGCAGACAGCCTCGATACCGTAGAACTGGTTATGGCATTCGAAGAAGAATTCGGCGTGGAAATACCCGATGATGCAGCAGAGAAAATTGTTAAAGTTGAAGACGCTATCAACTATATCGAAGCTAACAGCTAATATATATTCAACCTGTCTTCCCGGCCTGAGATTGCATAATCCAGCCGGGAAAGCTCTTTGAAGAACTGGTCTTACTTATGCGTCGTGTTGTCGTTACTGGTATGGGTATGGTTTCTCCCCTCGCAAACGGGGTGGATGCTACGTGGAAACGCTTAATTGCTGGCGAGTCCGGCATTGGTGCCATCACTAAGGTGGATGTGTCCGATCTTCCTGCTCGCGTGGGCGGACAGGTACCGCTTGGCGATGGGCCAGAGGATTTCCGCGCCAATGAATACGTTGACACCAAAGACCAGAAAAAGATGGATGATTTTATCATCTATGGTGTTTCTGCTGCTATTCAAGCGGTGGAAGATTCCGGTTGGAAACCGCAGGACGATGAATCCTGCGAACGTACTGGCGTATTAATTGGCTCTGGCATTGGTGGCTTGGCTACAATTGAATCCACCGTATTAAAAATGCAGGAAGCTGGACCAAAGCGCGTTAGCCCCTTCTTTATTCCCGCATGCCTGATTAATTTAGTATCGGGACATGTGTCGATAAAATATGGCTTTAAAGGCCCCAACCATGCCGTAGTCACCGCCTGTTCAACAGGTGCACACGCCATTGGCGATGCCTCACGCCTGATCCAACTAGGCGATGCTGATGTTATGGTTGCCGGTGGCGCCGAAGCAGCCATGTGCCGTATTGGCCTTGCCGGTTTTGCCTCTGCCCGTGCATTATCCACCTCATACAACGATGCGCCTACCACAGCCTCCCGCCCATGGGATAAAGGCCGGGACGGATTTGTTATGGGCGAAGGTGCAGGTGTGGTCGTGCTTGAAGAACTCGAACACGCAAAAGCCCGTGGCGCAAAAATTTATGGCGAAGTGATCGGTTATGGCCTCTCCGGCGATGCACATCACATTACCGCCCCTCCCTCGGATGGCAATGGTGGCTTTCGCGCAATGGAAGCAGCAATCAAACGTGCTGGTATTTCATTGGATGAGGTTGACTACATCAATGCCCACGGCACTTCCACACCCTTAGGTGATGAAATTGAATTGGGTGCGGTAAAACGCTTGTTTGGTGATGCGGCTTATAAGCTTTCGATGTCTTCCACCAAATCTGCCATTGGGCATCTGCTTGGTGCTGCGGGCAGCGTTGAAGCTATTTTCTGCCTCAAAGCCATGCAAGATAATGTTACACCGCCTACATTAAATCTCAACGATCCTTCAGAAGGTTGTGATATCGATTTGGTGCCATTACAACCTAAAGAGCGTCCGGTGCGCATTGCGCTTTCCAATTCTTTTGGTTTCGGTGGCACAAATGCCTCAGTTATTTTCCGCAAACTCTAAGCACCGAATTTGGCTATAGCCACTTTTCGGTCTCGGTGATAAAGTGAGCTTTATGCCAAATACCGCTTCTTTATCCAAACCTATGCGTTTTGTGTTATTTCTCTTGGCGCTGCTTGTATTGGCGGCGCTTGTGGTGGCAACCGCCATCGGATGGGGTATAAAATATTATAACTCTCCCGGTCCAAATGACGCCAAAACTACTGTTATCATTCCCAAAGGCACCGGCTTTGCAGGCATTACCCAATTGCTGGATTCTGCCGGGGTAATTAAACACCCTAAAGCTTTCAGTGCCATTGCTGTGGTACTGGAAAAAGCAAAAAAGGTGCAGGCAGGGGAATATGCTTTTCCTGCGAATGTTCCGCCTAAAGATGTGCTCGAATCACTCGTGCAGGGCAAAACCGTTATTCATCGCATCACCATTCCCGAAGGCCTGACCACCCGCGAAGTTATCGCCATGGTGGAAGAAGAAGATAAGCTTCAAGGCACCATACCCGGAGACATTAAAGAAGGTGAATTGCTGCCCGAAACCTATTATTTTTCGCGGGGGGATTCCCGTGGTGAAATTGTCACGCGCATGCGTAAATCGATGCGCGTATTACTGCTCGAATTATGGGATGACCGCCACGCCGACCTGCCCTATCGCACCCCACAAGAGGCAATCACATTGGCTTCTATTGTCGAAAAAGAAACCAGCCTTAACGATGAATACGGAAAAGTTGCTTCGGTTTATATCAATCGCTTGCGTAAAGACATGAAGCTACAAGCCGACCCAACAGTCATTTACGCCATCACATTGGGGCAGGAAGATTTTAACCGCCGTGTACTTTATAGTGATCTGCGACGCGAATCTCCTTACAACACCTATACCAGTAAAGGCTTGCCACCCGGTCCTATTGCAAATCCTGGGAAAATGGCGCTTATTGCGGCTTTATCCCCCCCTGAAACGGATTATATTTTCTTTGTTGCCGATGGCACCGGAGGGCATAACTTTTCAATCACCTATGCGCAACACAGCAAATACGTAAAGCAATTCCGTAAATTATTAAGCGATCAGCGCAAGAATGTAAAAAAGACAACTGCCAGCGACAGCTCTCCTCCCGAAAATATTGTACCCGAGGTAAAGCCCATTATTGGCACAGAAGATGAGTAGTTAGAATGCCAACCGCACCCGTAGCGCCAATGTTATTGGATTGTCATAGGGAGTAACGGCCTTGGCATCGCTGCTGGTGTATGTTGCATTGCCCGTAACGCGCCACGCCGCCTGTGGATACCAATTTATGCCGCCGGTAACTGCACGCAAAGCGCCGCCCTGAACGACTACATCATTTAAGGATATTGTCTGGAACCGCCCTGCTAGCTCAAGCGCTCCCCAATGGCCTTTTTGCGGATTAAATGCATTTTCTGGCTTTAACGCCTGAAAAATGGCTCCTTTTGAAACATCGTATTTATAATGCTCGCCGGTAATTGCCCATGCAGCCTGCGTATACCAGCCATAAAATTGCGCATTATCCGTATTTTCACGCCCCACTTCATTAAGCATATATTCCGCACTCAGCATAATATTTTGCCATCCATATGCTGCTTCCAAACCCAATTGACGCAGACTATCTGCATCCCGCAATTTTCCTGTACTTACTACGTTAATATTGGTTAAAGCAGTGTCGGGTCTGGCAGAGAATCGCACCTGATCCATTTTGCGCCATGATGCAGCCACTCCACTATGCAACTTTCCGCCAACTATGGGCGCTACATAGGTGGCGCGAGTGGTAAGTGCGATTTTGTCTTTGTTGGCATTCGATTCAAAACTATCGGTGAATAACCCTGCTGTAAAAGAAGCGCGATTACCATAACGGGTAATTTGTGCTCCTAAATTACGCTTAGGTGTAAAAGTTTCAATTGCTGCGGCTTCATTGAAAAGGGTATCTGCCGAGCTTTGCACCCGTTCCACGCCAAAACTTTCTTCCAAATTGCCAAAAGTGATGTACATATTTTCTTTATTATCATACCGCACCAAGACATCTGTATATACTAAATCATTTCCTGAGATGTCGAGCTCAGTAATAGCAGACCAATGTTTACCATAACCGGCAACAAAACCAAAGCGACTGCGGCGATCTTCTATTCCAGCGCGGTGATTTGCTTGATCGTCTTCAATATGCACAAAATCCATTTCGATTCTGCCACGGGTTTTGGCATACCAGCCATCGGTATTTCCAACGCGCAAACTTGGCGCGGGCCACAATTGCGTTTGCCAGGGAGATGCAGCTAGCGCATCAGCACTAAGCAACACGCACATTGCAGAGCCAAACAAAAAACAACGCATTTCCAATGCCTTCGAGTTTTCAAAACGCATAGTCTAGCGCAAAGCAATTGCCTAGAGAACAATTTTTTTTGAGGATTATGCTTCGTTTTGTATGGCTTCGGCCAGCATGGCGATTTCCAGCCATTCTTCTTCTGTTTTCATTAGGTCAGCATGCGCTGCTTCTAATTCGTTGGTCGCTTTTTTAAAACGTTCTGGATTATTGCTATAGAGCACCGCATCAGAAAGCTCATTTTCCAGCGATGCAATCTGTTGTTCAATTTCTGCAATGCGCTGCGGCAGCAAATCATATGCCCGTTGCTGCTTGTATGACAATTTAACTTTTGTTTTCGATGCAGATACAGTGGCAGGTGTTTTCGAGGCTTTACCTGTTGGTGCAGCTAATTGCGATTCTTGTTGTTTGCGCCATTGCTTACTTTGTTGCACATAATCATCGTAGCCACCAACATATTCCATGACGATGCCCTTGCCTTCACAAGCAATTATACGCCCCACGGTGCGATTAAGGAAATCGCGATCATGGCTGACAAGAATCACCGTACCCGCATAATCTGCTACCATTTCTTGCAGCATATCCAGCGTATCCATATCCAAATCGTTGGTAGGCTCATCCATAATCAAGACATCGGAGGGCTGAGCAAGGATTTTTGCGAGTAACAAGCGGTTCGACTCTCCACCAGAAAGCGCTTTTACGGGAGTGTGCGCTTGATTAGCATCGAACAAAAAGTCTTTTAAAAATGCTACTACATGACGTGGTTTCTCGGCCACAAAAACCGAAACTCCACCCTCCGGCCATAGTGATTGCCACAAAGTATTTTGCAGGGCCGACTGGTCCCGATGCGGATCAAAAT
>JAKUPQ010000027.1 GCA_022450665.1 Alphaproteobacteria bacterium
CTATGCCTCTGAGCGTTTGCTCAATAATTTTCGTCACGCTGTTATCGATAGTTTCGGCAGATGCTCCAGGATAACGTGCGCTAATTTGCACCGTAGGCGGCGCTACCTGCGGATAAAGTTCTACAGGTAATTGCGCAATGGACAACACCCCTGCCAGCATAATAACAATAGCGATCACCCATGCGAAAACTGGCCGGTCAATAAAAAATCTGGGCATGTTTTTTCCTATTGCGCTGGATGATTTGCTGCAGAAGCGGCTACATTAGAAGTGGTATCTTCTGTTGGATTTACCGTAGCTCCGGGCTGTATTTTCTGAAATCCTTCTATTATCACCCGCTCATTTTCTGTTAATCCGCTTGTCACCACCCATGATTTTTCATGGGAGCGCGAAGTAGTAATAACCCGTGGCGTCACTATATTATCCTCGCCAACTACCCAGACTTTTAGATCGCCGTTACCGTCACGTATTGCCGCTTGCTGTGGTATCAATAAGGCAGGTTGTTTATTCAGCACAATATTTGCGCGTACAAATAAACCCGGTAGCAATTCACGTTCAGGGTTTGACATCAAAGCGCGCAATTGAACACTGCCGGTAGTTTCATCTACCGTTACATCCGAAAATTGCAACCGACCTTCATGGGCATAAGCGATGTTATTTTCTGTGTGAATTTGTACTGCCACCTCATCCAGCTCTCCCAATTGGCGGCGAAGCTGCATCAGCTCTGTGCTGGATTGTGTCATATCCACATATACCGGATCCAACTGGGTTATTTTGGTGAGTATCTGCGCTTGATTAGCTGTAACCAACGCACCTTCTGTGACAGCTGAAGTACCAATGCGTCCGGAAATGGGCGCATAAACCTTCGTATAGTCTACATTAATTTTCGCTTGTTTTACCTTAGCTTGCGCCACAGCGATATCCGCCTCCGCCTGCGCCAGACTCGCTTGAATATCATCATATTCCTGCTTACTCACTGCATCAATTTCCACCAGCTCGCGATAGCGTGCCGTACGGGATTTAACCGATTTAGCATTCGCACGCGCACGCTGCAACTCGGCTTTAGCGCTGTCGTAAGCGGCTTTATACGTTGCCGGATCAATCTGATACAGATGATCTCCCTCTTGTACGGTTTCGCCTTCGGTAAAGGCGCGCTCAATGATAATACCACTCACCTGCGGGCGAATTTCTGCGACTTTAAACGGGGTTATTCTTCCCGGAAGCTCAATGGTGTAGTTTATGATTTCTTTTTTTACTTTTGCTACAGTCACAGGTATTGGCTGCCCCTGCGGCATTTTTTGTGCCTCGGGCGAAGTTGCACCCAAGCGCCAAAACCCTACGCACACCGCAAGTATTACTACTGCCACAATAAGTAATGTACGCTTATTCATTTTGATTCCACCCGAGTGCAAACTTGCTTTTTAGCAATGGTTGCCTACATAATTAAAACTAGACATATTTTGAAAGATAGCTATACATACATGAACGTATGTTTATGTCAATTAATATTTAACTGCGCTTGCGAAGATTATGGCACGTAAAACAAAAGAAGAAGCACTTGAAACCCGTAACGAAATTTTGCTGGCTGCTGGTGAGATATTTAACGAAAAAGGCGTATCTGGCGCCAGTCTCGAGCAAATTGCCGAACGCGCTGGTGTCACACGCGGTGCCATTTATTGGCATTTTAAAAATAAAATGGATATATTCGAAGCTCTTCACGAGCAATTACATCTTTCACTATTAGAAATTATCTTACAGGATTTAGAAACAGATCACGCGCAGCCGCTACAGCAATTAGAAGAACTTTGCGTCATGTTACTGCTGGACTTGCACCGCAACCCGCATAAACGCCGAATTTTGCGGATATTTCTTATCCAATGTGATTTTTCCTGCGATATGGGAAATTTTCTTGCTGTCGAAAAAGAACGCAAGCTAAAACATAAAGAGCTATTCGCCCGCTATTTTGATCGCGCCATTGCCAAAGGCTTAATTAACAAAGCGGCAGATTCAACTATTCTGACCCTATCGCTATCATGTTATCTTACTGGGATTGTGTATGAATACCTACGCAACCCTGACCTGTTTGAAATGGAAAGCGAAGCGCCGCGCTTAATGCGACAGCTTTTTGCTGGCCTGTCCCACAGCAATTCATAACTCGAAGCTAGACAACTGCTAAAAGCCTAGATAGTTTGACGTACGATTTTATAACGTCACACAAGGCTTCCATGCTGTTTCGCTTTAAATTTATGTTGGAAGAACGCAAGCGTTTGCGGCTGCATAATCACGCGAATCTTCGCGGCCAGCTCATTTATCTGACATTGGTTCTACTGGCCATTATAGCGCTGCATAGCGTAGCGATGGTACTGCTGGAAGGCCTGAGCATTTCCGATGCAGTATGGTTAACCTTCACCACCGCTACTACTGTAGGCTATGGTGATTTTTCTGCCAGCACTGTGTATGGCCGCCTTACAACAATAATATTACTTTATATCGGCGGCATTGGCATTTTGGCGCAAGTGGTCGCCTTGTATTTTGAATATCGGCAAAACATACGCGATAAAATGCTTCGCGGCCAATGGAGTTGGAACATGAAAGATCATATCGTATTTCTTAATTGCCCTATTGAGGCGGGAGAAGAATATTACTATCAGGCAATATCCCAATTACGCGCCAGCGGGCTAGATCATGCTTCACGTCCAATTATTATTGTTAGCGATTTATTTTCTAACGGCCTGCCGGAGCGCCTGCAAAAGCTGAATGTCACTCATGTTAGCAAACCACTTTCTGACAGCGCTACATTGAAAAGCGCCAGCGTATTGCAAGCCGATACGGTTATCATCTTGTCCCATGCGCATCTTGACCCAACCTCCGACAGTATCACCTTTGACCTCATAGACCGTCTGCGTGAAATGGGTTACACTAACCGCATTATTGCTGAAGCAGTGCGTGATGAAAACCGTGGGCGCCTGAAAAAAGCCGGTGCAAATAACGTACTTCGTCCCATACGCAGCTATCCCGAACTGCTCATGCGCTCTATTCTTGCCCCCGGCTCTGAACAGGTAATAGAAAAGCTCTTTGATAGTTTTGGCGAAGAATGCATCCGCTACGATGCCAATTTCACAATGCAATGGCTGGAAGTGATAAACCGCCTCGCCAAAAACGATTATGGCCTACCCATTGCCTATGAGAATGCAGAGCAAGAGATCATTACCAACCCTTCAGCAAAAACCATCGTAACTGCCACGGCGATTTTTGTGATTGTTAATGAAGGAAAAATTTGCCTGCACAGCGAAATTCAGCACGCATTGAGCACATGACAATGCCACTCAGCACACAACGGCGGCTATTACAAATATGTATTAGTCTTGCTTCTTTGGTGCCATTGAGCGCTGGCCTTGCTGGCATGGTGGTGGGCAGCAATCTGCTTGGTGAAATCACCAGCATTTCTCTCGATAGCCATTTTCGCTATCTTTCCGGCTTATTATTTACGCTGGGGCTGGGTTTTATTACTGCCGTTCCCCGCATCGAATCTCACACCAGCCGCATACGCATACTAACGTTATTGGTTGTCGTGGGCGGCATTGCGCGACTTGTTGCGGCATTGGCCATTGGTATGCCTTCCACCGCTATGACTGCTGCCATAGCAATGGAGCTAATCATTACCCCCGCACTATGTTTATGGCAATCGCACATCGCCAAATGCTATACATCCGTATAAATAAACGCAAAAACATAATGAACCTTCTTGCAAAATAACACATGCTGTGCTTGGTTTCTTAACTATTGGCGCACGCATAGGAAAACTGCTCCCTAATGGCAACTATTGAATAGTTTAATCATGAATACAAAACAAACTCACACTCAAATTCGTATTAATAAACATAGCAAAGAAAAAACAAAAAATTCTTTACTCTACGCAGGAATGCTCGTTTCGCTTCTGCTGGTATTTATAGGCGATTATTATACTGAACTTGGTATGGTAGTGTGGGTGTTAAACTTCATACCACTAACACTGGCATTATTCATTACCCGCCCTGCTGTTCCGCTCATGGTTGCCGTGGCAGCATCTGTTTTTATGCTCGCTAGTTATTTTGGCGATACAAGTAACGAAAACCTGAACGAGAGAGTTGCGTTAATCAACCGTATTATGGGCATGTTCAGCATTTGGACGGCGGCAATTGTCGCAAGTGTTTTTGTTAATAACCGCGCTCGGATTACACAGCAGGAATGGCTGCAAAAAGGCCAGGCTGGCATTAGCAGAGCCATGCTGGGAGAGCAAAACGAAAATGAACTTGGGCAAACCATATTATATTTTTTAATGGATTATATGGGCGCCAGTGTCGGCGCAATATACATACAAAATAAAGGAGCATATGAATGTGTTGCCACTCGCGGCGTGCCGGAAGATGCGGTTAAGAAAAAATTCACGGCAAACGACAGCTTGCTTGGTCAGGCAGTTAAAGAACAACGCATTATTATGGTTAACGATTTGCCCGATGGTTACATCACTATGGGCTCTGCCATGGGCCAAAGCAAACCCAATAACCTGTTAATTGCCCCCGCAAATGCCGATGGCGTTACCAACACCGTGCTCGAACTGGGATTTGTTGATGACATACATAAAGACGCAGTAACGCTGATTAACAATATTTCTGAATCAATAGGCACTGCAGTGCGCTCAGCTAATTATCGCCAGAACCTGCAGAACTTTTTGGAAGAAACACAGCGTCAGGCCGAAGAGTTGCACTCGCAAAGTGAAGAACTACGTGTGGCCAATGAGGAGTTGGAAGAACAAAGCAACTCCCTGCAAGCATCGCAATCGCAGCTGGAACAACAGCAAGCAGAAATGGAGCAAGCCAATTCGCAGCTGGAAGAACAAACGCAAATGCTGGAAACCCAGCGCGATGCACTTTCAGAAGCGAAATCCAGTCTTCAACTGCGCGCACGCGAATTGGAACAAGCCAGCCAGTACAAAAGCGACTTTCTGGCCAATATGTCCCATGAGCTACGCACACCGCTTAACTCTACGCTTATTCTGGCAAAACTGCTTTCTGATAACCCCGATGAGAACCTGTCAGAAGAGCAGGTAAGATACGCAGAAACCATCTATTCTTCCGGCAATGACTTGCTTACCTTAATTAATGATATTCTCGATTTATCGAAAATCGAAGCCGGCCATATGGAAATTCAAGCAGAAAGTGTGGCAACCAATAATATTGTCTCCTCGCTGACCCGCATATTCGAACCGCTGGCAGAAGAGAAAAAACTCACCTTTAAAACTACCATCGATAAAACCTGCCCCAAGGAAATTCTCACGGATGAGAAACGTTTAGAGCAGGTATTAAAGAATCTTTTATCCAACGCCGTTAAATTCACCGAAAAAGGCACTGTTAGCCTGAAAGTCAAAAAATCCGGCAAAGAGCATATTGCTTTTGAAGTAACCGATAGCGGCATTGGCATCGCACCCGAGCAACACGAGCTTATATTTGATGCTTTCAAGCAAGCTGACGGTAACACCAACCGCAAATTCGGTGGAACGGGTTTAGGGTTATCCATCACCCGCGAATTAACCCGCTTGCTGGGCGGTAAAATTTCATTAGAAAGCACCATGGGTAAAGGCAGCACATTCACCATAACACTGCCGATCGAATACCATGCGGACAATGTGGAAAAGCGTCAGGAACCACAAGAACCAACCCGCGCCAGAACTACCCGTACGCCCATTAGTAATAATGACTCCGCCATAAGCGATAACGCTACAAATGACTTTGATGTATTTGGCCCACCTGAGAGCGTAGCTTCTAAAACAATCAGCGACGACCGCGACCAACTTAATAAATCGCAGCGTTTGATTTTGGTGGTTGAAGATGATGAGTCTTTTGCGCGCATTTTGTATGATCTGGCACATGAAATGGGCTTCCAGTGCCTTTTAGCACATACCGCAGATGACGCTCTCATCACCGCAAAGCAATTTTTGCCCGATGCCGTAGTTTTAGATGTTGGCCTGCCCGATCATTCAGGGCTGTCGGTACTTGATCGTTTAAAACAGGATTCTCACACCCGCCATATTCCTGTGCATGTGGTATCAGGTAATGACTACGCCGAAACCGCCATGTCGCTTGGCGCGGTAGGCTATATGATGAAACCGGTAAAACGCGAAGATCTTATGGGCGCGTTGCAAAAAATGGAAACACGTTTTATCAAAGATATGCAGCATGTGCTGGTAGTAGAAGACGATCCGGTACAGTTGGACAGTATGCGTAAACTGCTGGGAACCAACAACGTAGAAACCACCGGTGTCGGCACAGCGGCAGAATGTTTAAAATTACTGAAAACCGAGACCTTCGATTGTATGGTGCTGGATCTTTCTTTGCCTGATGCCAGCGGCTATTCCCTGCTTGAAACATTGAGCAAAGAAGATGCCTATTCTTTCCCCCCAGTGATTGTGTATACCGGACGCGACTTATCATCTGCCGAAGAACAACAGCTGCGCCGCTATTCAAAATCCATTATCATTAAAGGCGCCAAATCGCCAGAGCGGCTATTAGACGAAGTGACATTATTCTTGCACCAGGTGGTATCGGATCTGCCACCTGAACAGCAGAAAATGCTCAAAAAAGCCAAGAACCGCGACAATATCATGGAAGGTCGGCGCATTCTGGTGGTCGAAGATGATATTCGCAACGTTTATGCGCTTACCAGTATTTTCGAGCCACGTGGCGCAATGATACAAATTGCCCGCAATGGTCTGGAAGCACTAGCGGCATTAGATAAAGTTGCTAACGACCCCAAAGCCGTGCCTATTGATTTAGTGCTAATGGATGTGATGATGCCGGAAATGGATGGTCTGACCGCAACTTTAGAAATTCGTAAGCAACCAAAATGGGATAAACTGCCTATTATCATGCTTACTGCAAAAGCAATGAAAGGCGATCAGGAGCGCTGTATCGAAGCAGGTGCAAACGACTATATGTCGAAGCCACTTGATGTAGAAAAGCTGCTGTCACTGGTGCGGGTATGGATGCCGCGCTAATGGATAAAACAGAAGATATTGAATTACGGCTGCTACTAGACGCTATCTATCGCAAATATCATTATGATTTTCGCGATTATGCCATGGCTTCGGTAAAGCGTCGTATGCATCAGGCATTAGAACAGTTTGGCTGCCGCAGCTTTTCGCTGTTGCAAGATAAAGTGTTGCATGATGAAACAATGTTGCCGCAGCTATTATCTTACCTGACGATTCAAGTAAGCGAAATGTTTCGTGATCCGGCATATTTTCGCGCCATCCGTACGCAGGTCATTCCGCATCTGCGCACTTACCCCTCTTTAAAAGTATGGGTGGCAGGCTGTAGCGCTGGCGAAGAGCTATACTCATTGGTTATATTGTTTCGCGAAGAAGGGCTGGAAGACCGCACAATATTCTACGCAACCGACATTAATGCCGATGCTCTCAAAAAAGCCGAAGCAAGGCTTTATAGTCAGGATCGTATCGCGAACTTTACCCGCAACTACCAGCTTGCCGGCGGAAAATCCAGCCTATCCGACTATTATTCCGCCGCCTATGGTGGTGCCATTTTCGACAAAAGTCTGCGTAAACGCGTAGTATTTTCCGACCACAGCTTAGCTACCGACGAAGTTTTTGGTGAGATGCAGTTCATCTCATGCCGCAACGTAATGATTTATTTCACACGCAGCTTGCAAGATCGAGCCATCGGGCTGTTCAAAGACTCATTAACAAATAATGGATTTTTGGGCGTTGGTTCAAAAGAAAGCCTGCGATTTTCGCTTCATTCCAGCGCATTTGAAGATTTTGACCGCGCAGAGCGCATCTATCAAAAACGGGGGCATATATGAGCACCACACCCTATTTTGACGCGGTTGTTATTGGTGCATCTGCAGGTGCATTAGAAGCATTAAATGTAATTTTGCCGCTGCTGCCAGCAGATTTTCCCTTACCAATCATTGGTGTAGTGCATTTACCACCCGATAGAGAAAGTCTTTTATGTAAGCTACTAAACGACAGAGCCGCTATTGCTGTAGTAGAAGCACAGGACAAAGAATTACTAGAGGGCGGCAAAGCATATTTTGCCCCGCCCGATTATCATTTATTGATCGAAACCGATAAAAGCCTTTCATTATCTAACGAAGAACAGGTACTTTATTCTAGGCCGTCTATAGATGTAATGTTTGAAAGTGCTGCAGATGCATTGGGCGATGCCGTAATAGGTGTGGTGCTTACCGGCGCAAATAGCGATGGCGCCCAAGGGCTCAAAATGATTATGGATGGCGGCGGTGAAGGCTTGGTGCAATGCTCTGAAGAATGCTTTTCACCAGCTATGCCAGAGGCAGCACTCGCCGCATGCCCTGCAGCAAAAGTGATGTCTTTAACACAAATTGCGGAATATCTGATTCACGCCGCAACAAAAACCAGAATGCACATATAATGGAACCTGTACATTTTTTACTTGTTGATGACTTAGAAGAAAACCTGCTGGCCCTAGAAGCGTTACTACGGCGGGACAATCTGGTATTGCTCAAGGCAACGTCCGGTGCGCAGGCGCTGGAGCTATTGCTGAACAACGATATCGCCTTGGCACTAATTGACGTACAAATGCCCGAAATGGATGGGTTTGAACTTGCCGAATTAATGCGCGGCACCGAGCGCACAAAAACCATTCCCATTATTTTCCTGACCGCAGGAACCGACGATAAGCAACGACGTTTCCGGGGCTATGAAGCCGGAGCGGTGGACTTTATGCATAAACCCATAGAGGTGGATATATTAACCAGCAAAGCCGACGTTTTTTATGAGCTATTCCGCCAGCGTCAGGAAGTGGCGAGCCAGCGTGATCAATTAAAAATTGCCACCGCAGACAATGCCCTGTTGCTGGAAGAGGCACAGCAATATGCCGCCGCGCTCAAAGAGGCCGATGCAAGAAAAGATGAGTTTCTTGCCACCCTTGCCCATGAATTACGCAACCCTCTTGCTCCCATACGCAGTGGGTTGCAAATTCTCCGCAAAGACCCTAACAGCGAAAGTGCCGAAGAAATCCGCGATATGATGAACCGCCAGTTGAATCACATGGTGCGGTTGATTGATGACTTGTTAGATATGTCGCGTGTGAGTCAGGGAAAAATCGAACTACGTAAAGAAACGAGTCAAATACAGAATATTGTACAATCTGCCCTTGAAGTCAGTACGCCTATTATTGAGGAGAAAAACCACGCAATAACAATTACTATGCCCGAAGAACCTATATGGATAGAGGCCGATATAACCCGTATGGCGCAAGTATTGAGTAATCTGTTAAACAATTCTGCCAAATATACGCATAGCGGTGGCAAAATAGATCTTGCTATTACTTCAGACAAACAACAGGTAAGCATCGCCATCAGCGATAATGGCACCGGATTAGAACCTGCCATGTTAAACGCTGTATTTGATTTATTTACTCAGGTAGAAAATAATCACCAACAATCTCAAGGGGGATTAGGTATTGGGTTGGCGCTGGCAAAATACTTGGTAGAGCTGCACCACGGCACCATTGAAGCCAAAAGCGAAGGCTTAGGTAAAGGCAGTACATTTTCGATTCATATGCCCCTCGCTAAAGAGCATCAGCAAACCCAATCCAGCGAGAGCAACGAAAGCTCTGAAATCACCAATAAACTTCAGGTTCTGGTAGTAGACGATAATGTAGAATCCGCCAAAACCCTTGGCTGGATGCTAGAGCTTATTGGTCATGACTATACCCTCGCCCATACAGGCAAGAGCGCATTAGAAAAAGCCGAAGAAATTAGCCCACATGCCATTTTGCTGGATATTGGTCTGCCCGACATGACTGGCTATGATGTATGCCGCACGCTACGAGACAATGCCGCATTCAAACACACCACCCTAATTGCACAAACAGGCTGGGGGCAGAAACGCGATAAAGAATTGGCCGAAGAAGCCGGATTCGACCATCACCTCATTAAACCAGTGGATTGGGATGAATTGGCCGCCATCTTAGCAAAGGTCAATCCTCAAGCTTCAGCTTGACTGAACAACCCCGCCTCTAGCCAGCGCTGTATATAACACGCTAAGTTTTGGCTCAAAGCTTCTTCCTGTGCTGCCGTGCAACTCGCCAAGGCTTCACCTAAGGGCTTTGCGTCATAAAGCGCCGATAGCACAACATATTCCACTTCATCCAATGGCAAACGTTCAACACGACTATAGTTTCTTACCACGCATATAAAGCTTGGTGCCTGCGCTATCATATTCAAGGTATTGCCTTGCCTGAAGGCGCTAATATAGGAATCTGCATCATAATCACTGCGCAATATTATTGCCGATGGGCGAGCTATGAAGCGATATTCTGCCAATATTTCCATAGGCATATCTGTCAGGATTTGCGGCGATAGCGCCTCCTTGTGGGGCGCCCAAAACACCTGTAAAATTGCGCTTTCCAATTTTGCCAGCGCCTGCGCCGCCGCATCATCATAATGCTGAGAGAAATATTCTGCAAATGCTTGCGGGTACCCGTTTAAATCCCAATGCAGCGAGGGAGTTATAGCGGTATAGGCGCGGATATGCTCCAATAATTTCGCCTGCCCTAAATATTGTGCAAGCGCTGGATAGTCTGCAAGCGTTACCTTCGCTAAGCGCTCTGTATAGCCTGTTGCATAAGCATCCAGCCGTGTTTGCGCATTTATCGATTCAGCGCGTGACTCAGCAATATAAGGCAACATTGGCGCATGTTCACCGCGCATAACCGCATGATGCAGCGCCGCTAATTGCTGGGCATAACGTTGCATTACTGCACCTCTTTAAAGCGATAGGATGCATTTGGAACATAGGCGCGTGCTTTATCAATTTCGTTTTGCAACACGGCAAATTCAGGAATCGCATCGTCCCATTCCACCATGGTGCTTTTAAAGCCTTTTTTCTCCACCGTGTAGCGATACAACTCCCATACAGCATCGTCCACGGTACCTTTATGAGTATCAAACAAATAACTTCCACGATCCGTATGGCCGGACAGATGATATTGCTGAATAGCATCTGCCGGAATTACATCAATATATTCTTGCGCGCTCCAACCATGATTAAAGCTGTTCACGTACACATTATTCACATCCAGCAAAATTTTTGCGCCGGTGCGTTGGTGTAGCGCACACAAAAACTCTGCCTCTCCCATGGTCGCGCCATCAAACTCTAAATAGGTAGAGGCATTTTCAAACACAAAATTGCGGCCTAATATTTCCTGCACCTGCTGCACCCGTGGCACTATATGCTCCAATGCTTCTTGAGTATAAGGAATTGGCAGTAAATCATGGGTATATTCACGATTGATTCCGGTAAAGCACAAATGATCGGACACCCATGCCGCATCAATATGCGTGGCTAGCGCTTTCAAGCGGCGCACATACTCGACATTCACCGGATCGGTAGAGCCAATCGACAGCGAAACCCCATGCATCACTAACGGATAATCGGTGCGCAGATTCGCCAGATAATCCCAATAGCCGCGATGGGCATTCAAATAATTGTCCGAAATAATTTCAAACCAATCTATTGGCGGCTTTTCGCGCAAAATCAACTCATAATGTGGTGCGCGTAAACCCAATCCAAACCCTAATATTTTCTCCGTCATCGTCTCTCCCGAAAAAATGGCCCACACACAGGCGGGCCATTTTACTCAACAACACACAACCTGTAACTTATTCGTGATGATGATCATCATCCGCGTGCTCTGCACCTTCAACTGTGAGCTTGCCGCCCATGTCTTCGCAAGTGCCTTCTTCTACATATTTCCATTCATTCATATCATTATCTACCGTCGACATACCCGCACAACCGTGAGCGCCATCGGCAGACCCACAATCATTATGGCCAGCTTTTGCCACGCCATAGCATTTTTCTTTGCCTTCTTTATCCATTGCCATGGCCGAACCTGAGACAGAGGCACCTAGAATACCTGCCATAGCCGCGCCTAAAAGAGCTTTATTCATAACTAATCCTTTCGTGTGATACATAAGACATACAAGCAATGCCGGTATGCATTTAATATTCGCAACTCACGCCTGAACGGTTACATCGAATATTAAACATTAGCCACATTACTCCTAAGCCTACCAACGTAAAAGTAATTTTCCTATTCCCGCTCCGCATAAAGCAAACAAAAACACCGGAACATAATGCCACTGAACAATATGCAGCATATCGTCATTTGCTTCCGATATACGCAGCAGCAATGCCCCTAAAGCCGTGGACGCTAAGACGATACATGCACCGGCGGTAAACGGATGCGTACTTGCCGCTTTTTTAAGCAGATAAAACAATAAAACCGATGGCACAAGTGATACGACAGCAATACACAGCACACAGGCATATAAATGCGTACTCGCTGGCGTCGGGAAAGCTATTTCAGGCATCACCCCCATAAGCTCTGCCATAATAATACCCACCAGTGCCAAACACATCAATGCTGGCCATACCACAACGCCCCGTTTCTGATACGCATCAGGATAGCCCAGATAAATGGCCGCCCGTAACCCTGCACCCACAATTGCCATAAGCAATAATAGCTCCGTTACTAGTGCAGGGTTTTGCAGTGCCAGTAAAATTTCAGGGCGCGGAAGCAGTATCAGCAAAGCAATAGCGCTATATAGCAATATAAAAGCATAGATTCGCCATAATGTATTTTGCGGCGCACGAAGCGGCATAAAACTTTCGCTGTCTTCGCTAAGGCTGTCTATAACTTTGCTCAAATCAGTCATGGCTGTTTTCCATTTGCTTGCGTATTTTTTTATACGCACGGTGTGCGGCAACCTTCACTGCCGACTCACCCATACCCAGCTGCACAGCTATTTCTTTAGCGGTATAGCCTTCGGTATGCATTAAATAGAGTATATTTTGCTGGCGCTCCGGCAATTGCTCTACTGCTTCACTTAAGTATTCGTTTGTTTCAATCGGTTCGGTTACATATCCCATAATATTTTCGGGAATAACGTCAATATTCACCGTTTTATGGCGCATTTTCGCATAATGTTGCCGCAAATAATCGGCAAGACGAAACCCTGCAATAGCGTATACCCACGGCATGACAGGTCGCTTACCATCATAGGTATGTCGTGCTTTATGTAATGAAACCAAGATTTCCTGCAAAATATCATCAACTTCCGACGCCGCAACCCGCCGCAGCAAATAACGCCGCAAATCATGGGATGTTGCTTCTAGAAATTGACGATAGGCCGCTCTATCACCTTGTGAAGCACTAATAAAAAGCTGCGTTAATTGTTGATTTTTATCCAATTTCACAAGAACGGTTCATTTTACCTATGGGGATAATTTGCGCTAATACGGGCAATAATATTTCCCTAGCATTAGCATATCCCCTATTGATAGTGCTAAAGAAAATTCTTTTTACACATCAGCGCATAAAAAATCCCAACCGTTGTTTGCTATAATGCTACAGCTTTGCTATGAAGAAGCATATCGAAGATTTCTACACGGTCCCGTAGCTCAGCTGGATAGAGTGCTGCCCTCCGAAGGCAGAGGCCGCGCGTTCGAATCGCGCCGGGACCGCCATTCTTACAAATTCCGCTGGCCTTTTTGCAGTTGCATGAGCATTTCGGCGGCTTGCTGGCCTCGGCTCATGCCGAAGGCGTTGCCTGCTGCGATAGAACGGGCGGATTCGTAGGAGGTAGTGGAGGTTTTGGTGCTGCCAAAAAGCTTGTCCAAACCCGATTGCAACAACCCACCCACGACCTGATTGCCGATGTTCGATGCAAAGCCGATAGCACCATTCTTGCCACCCAGCACCGAAGTGAACGCATCCTCGAAATTGTCGATACGCCCCTTGGTCAACGCCTCCCCGAACCGCTCCACCGACTGGCTGAGAAACCGCCCCGCGCTAGTCTGAAACATATTCGGGTTGCGACCGACAATGCGGTCCACGATGCTATCAGCAGAGCGGGAGATTTCTGCACCAAGCAGCGATTCGAGGTTGAGGTTGCTGGTGCGACTATGACTGGGAATAATTGAAGTGTATCCCATTGTAGCGTCACCGCCTGAGAAAAGCCCGCCAAACAAGTTGGAGATGCTGGCAAATACCCCACCACCGGATGCGCTTGCAGAAGGAGCGAGAGGCTTATCTACCGGAACAGGTATATTGCCGTTAGAAAATACACTTGGTGCAGGGGAAGGTACATTCAGCTCCTGACCGACAGAGAGCCTGCTAGGACTTGAAATATGCGGGTTGCCGTGCAGTAAGTCATCTGCGCTCACTCCCAGTTGGGCCGCTATGCCGCCAAATGTATCGCCCGGTTGCACACTATATTTTCCTGGCGCATGAGGAGAGCCATAACGCAGTACATTTGTTGCCATATGGATGCGATGTTTAACCACTATTGGAGCGTATTGGTCAATTAAAGTTGCTGCTTGTGCCAGATTCCCAGCTTGTAATACCGCATCTACATGGTTTCTAAACATGCTCTCGTTGCGCACATAAAAGATATTATGAATTGCATGCTGAACGGATTACGGATACTGGTTCCATTGTGCTCCCAATGTATTTGCAATTATTTTCTCATTTTCACGGAGAATATGCTCAGCGGATTGTTCTGCCGTGTTTTTGCTAAAGCGAAAACTAAGATTACTTAAAGGGGTAAAGGTGCTTGATCGTCCGTTTTTATAATCCACATAGTTCTGCAAAATGCGCTTATCGTTTTGTGAGCTGGGTGGCAGCCCTGCTGCTTGCAATTGGCTGTCCAAATCGCTTCGTACTTCCCATCTTTTTTGGGGCTTGTTATAAATGATAAGCGCAAAGCCAATACCGATGGTTGGCACTCCGGCTCCATCATTGTTATACGGCGCATATTTATACCCTTCATGTTCACGCAGCTCATCCACTAATTTGCTGAAATCCGTCACAATAATTCTCCTTAGCCGTAGATAACGACTTTACAATTAGCTCTAATTTTTAGAAATTTAGTAGTCTATCAAACGTTCTACAGCCTCGGGCGGAATATCGCTGGCATAGCTTTTACCATCCCAATAAAATTCGTTCTCAAGTTGACCATAAGACCGTTCGATAAAATAGCTCTTTGTTTTTATTACAGAATAACCATTCTTGGTTTTTTCAGGATAATAAGTCCCACCAATGCAGTAAAATTCGGGTGGAGCAATGTCTACCACCTCACCATTTTGGTATTGCATAATACCGCATGGGCATTCTTTTTTTGGGCAAATCTGCCATGCATTAAACATGTAGATCATTTCGTCGACACCATCCCCATTAAGGTCGATAGCATGGTAACTCAGTTCATAATAGATATTGCTGGTTTCCGATCGCGGAAACATGGATGTCATAATTTCTGGTAACATCGCATCTGCTTGCGGATTTTCTCCCGGTTCATACCACGTAAATGGTAACTCTTCCGATGAACCGTCGGCTAGTTGTCCTTCTTCGGCAAGCGCTGTTGAAGTGAAAACCATGAATCCTATAATAAAACAGATGCACCTATGCAGCATGATGGCCCCAATGAGTAGAAAAAGCGTATCAACCCCACTATAGAGCCGATACGCTTTATTGTCACGCCGTCGCAAACGTCACCTGACCTGCGCTGGATAGCGTGAGCGAATAGGTTTCCACATCGCTGTAGCTGCCTGCGCGTTGGTAGGACGTGATCTGGAACGGGCCGGAGAGTTTGTCGCCATTGCCGAAGGTGAGTTCGAAATTCTTGACGCTGTTTTCCATCGCATAACCGCGCACGGTTTCTTCGGCTGCGGAGTCAGTGAACACGCCGGAGCCGGAGATACTGACCGAGCGGGTTCCTGCGCCATCCAGCAGTTCGCGCCATGCGCCGGAGTCTTTGTTGGTAGCGTCCACGGTTTGGTTGTTATGGGTGAAATTAGTGGTGCGCAAACCGCCGACGGTGGTGAAGGTTTCGGTAGGCGTTGCGCCATCACCGACTTTGAGCAGAACGAGGGAACCTTTTTGTGCGGTCATAAGAAATCTCCTTGAGTGAAGTAAATTGAAAAGTATTTAAGCAGTCAGACTATCGGGATATTGCTGCATCATCGTAAGCAGATCATCCGGCGTGGCAGGATGCCCCACCTCGGCGATTTCGATGCCCTGAGCGGCAGCGTGCGCCTCACACTGAAGCATTAAACCCGGATAGGTCATCTGCCAGAACTCGTCTTCGGTTTTGCCGAGTAGTCCGGTTGCGGTTTTATAAACTTGCTGCCAGTCGAGCGGCTCGAACCGGGAAGCGCTTGAGTCTTGTTTTTCTTGCTGTTCTACGGGTGTAACAGATTGCGACACGTTCGACACAACAGTCGGAGCAGGAGAATTCTTTGTAGCACCTGCATCTATGCGGCAGCCCAATCCCTGAATCAGGAATGCCACCGCTGTTTCGCGCAATGCCAGCCATTGCTTGCTGCGAAGCTTCGGTAATGTTGCATCTGCATCATAAGCGAGAATGCCTTGCTCCAGCACATGGCGCACCACTTCTGCGTGACAGCTAGGGCTGTCGATATGCGCAATGACCTGCGGAATGCTCACATGTGTGTGCGCTTCAATGGCATGTAGCGCTGCAAAGCTCGGGCGAAGCCCACAGATGCGCTTGCCGATAACCGCAACGGTTTCACCCAGAAATGCTTTTGTCGCCATACTGCTTTCCTTTTTCGCTGTTTATTGCATCGTTGAAAAAAGAATAGGCGAGGAACAGACGGCCCGGAAGGGAGGAAAATGAAAAGCTGTGTTTACCGCGTGTTTGCAGTTTCCTGCCTCTACATGGTGGCACAGGATTGCACGGCTTTACACGGGATTACAAAATTCGGAACAGAAGGTAGGTTTGGAAAGCGGTGTGAGGGAGTGTAATCTGGTTTAACCTGTAGTAACTGGCGAACACCTCGCACACCCGCCTCCGAAGGCAGAGGCCGCGCGTTCGAATCGCGCCGGGACCGCCATTCTTACAAATTCCGCTGGCCTTTTTGCAGTTGCATGAGCATTTCGGCGGCTTGCTGGCCTCGGCTCATGCCGAAGGCGTTGCCTGCTGCGATAGAACGGGCGGATTCGTAGGAGGTAGTGGAGGTTTTGGTGCCGCCGAAGAGTTTGTCTAAGCCCGATTGCAGCAACCCACCTACGACCTGATTGCCAATATTTGAGGCAAAGCCGATCGCTCCATTTTTACCGCCTAGCACAGAAGTGAAAGCGTCTTCGATACTGTCGATTCGTCCTTTGGTCAACGCCTCCCCAAACCGCTCCACCGACTGGCTGAGAAACCGTCCGGCGCTGGCCTGAAACATATTCGGGTTACGCCCGATAATGCGGTCCACGATGCTGTCAGCAGAGCGGGAGATTTCTGCACCAAGCAGCGATTCCAGATTGAGGTTGCTGGTGCGGGTATGATTAGGAGTAACGGATACGAAGCTTTCTGTGGGAATGCGGCTTGAGAAAAACGTGCTAAACAAGTTTAATAAATTGCTACCACCTGAGGTATTTGAAACGACATCATCAGATTGGCCATCCAATAGTTTTTCAGGAACGACGCCTCCAGGAATGTTGGGATCTGGTAATTGATATCGATCATCATTAAGTGGCTCTCCTATAGGACGATCAACCAAATCATCAATCAAGATATTAGTGACGCGCTCATCATTATTGGGGGCTATAACAAGCTTTCCTTGATTCAGGGCCTGTTTAATTAGTTGCGGAATTTCTTTTAGGCTGTTTGCAGATAATCCTATTTCACGCCCAACTTCGTTATTAATTCTATCGGCGATTTTTTCTCTCACCGGCTGATTGTTTATGAGATCACCCTTCAATTCATTTCTTTCACCTAAACCCAAAGCAATTCCTCGGTTGCTTGCATATGTAATGGCTGCGCTCCAATATGCATGCCGGAAGGCATCTAGTTCGTCATTATGACCCGAACCCATTATTCCTAACTCAGCAGCTATTTCTTCTGCTTTTCTTGTCATGAAAGGCTTGTTATCATTAGGCATTAATTATACTCCATTTAATTTGCAGGTGATTAGTCTATGTCTCTAGCGCGTTACCGTAATCTACTAATTTTCATTGCCGGATTTATGGCAGGGGCGATTGTAACTGGCGGCTTTCTTTTTGGACTTGCGGTCGATGGGTGCTTTTGGGGAGAATTTTGCTTTTAAAGCTGGGAATATGGGTCACGGTATCCACTTGTAATAACGATAGTATCACCAAAAAACTTTCCAACTTCGTCGAGAAATTGAATGATGTCTTGGCCGACACCAGCAATATCAATGCTGCTGTTTTTTGCTATTGCTCCGGGCATAATTTATTCCATTACTTTTTAAATGATTGTACTCCAGTTAGCACATATGACTTTCCATCCCACTCGTATGTTCGCGTATGAGGTTGAAAAATATGTGCATCGCTGGTAATACGCACCGCAATGGCATGATAGGTTTCTCGTGTTTCCGGCAACACTTCAATAGCGGTATCAGTTAGTCGCAGCAAGGCTAGCCTTATATACGGCAACACTTAAAGGTAATCCTATTACTGCCTGCGCAAAAACTCTTCCTGTCTCTGCGGAGGTAACCTTCCAACGGGCGGGAGCATCGGGCTTTCCTGTTTCTTGTTCAATATCAATTAACACGCTATAAGTTTTGACGACTCTCTGAGCAGATTTAGGTAATACTTGTGAGCCTCGCGCTACATTAGCTTGTAGCGTATCTATTGTTTTATCATCCATTGACTTAACTTTTCTCTGAGGGTGAAGACTAGATTATGCTGTATGTTGTGCCTAGCAAGACTAAAGCCGCTACTACTAAACATGTGATGTATGCTTCAGTGGAGCTGATTGAATTTGTATTGCGAAGTTTGATCAATGCAGCAAGTAGCAAAAGAAGATACCATGTGTCCTTAATAAGGCTGAATGCCTCATAGACTATGATAGAAGGGATAAGTGCAGAACCTTCTCCTATTACAAAAATCGTAGCCACCACAACAGCGACAAATACAATCTCACCAAACCATATTAATACCTCTCGAAATCTAGGTTCAATGTACTTTTCTTTTCTGTTTAGCATAATTTATTCCATTACTTTTTGAGTGATTGTACTGCAGCTAGCACATATGACTTTCCATCCCATTCGTATGTTCGCGTATTCAAATCACTGCGCACTTGCCACTTTCCCATAGTTTACGGTAATCAGAGCAAGCCCTTTGCCTATATACCAGCTCTAAACGAAGCTGCAGTACCTGCAGAAAAGAAATGAGAGACTGTGGTAATATTTCCAGGAAAATAAGCTTCTAAACCTTTTCTTCGCCACACATCCCGGGCAAGACCTCCAATCATGCCATCAGCTAAGATGCCATTTCCTCCTGATTCAACATCGCTTTTTACTTTTTCGAAGAAATCGGTGGCAATTTCTTTCGAGAAACTGTCCACTCCCTCTTTAGGATAGATACCGATTGCTAAGTCTTTTTCTATTTCCTCTAAAGCAAGATAATTTGCTTCACGAGCAATCCTGCCTTTAAACGTATGTGGAGCTGATATATCTCCTTGCCTTGCAGCTTGATTGCTTCCGGTTTTACGGGCATAGTAGCGATACATTTCGCTCTGGCTTCCATATTCAAGAAACAATCGCATCGTCTCTAGATCGTCAAATGTAATCACCTGATTTTTATTTGGCATTATAACTCCTATATAATTTTGGTTTTTTCAATTGAGCAACATAAAGCATAAAGGCAGGAGTTTTTGGCAAATATTGTTTGTTTGGGCTGGTTATGGACAAACTCCATATATATGCTCCGTATTGCTATTAATTCTCGTAGGCATACTCCCATTTAATTTTTGGCCAGAAACTCTTACTAAGTTTCTTTCTCCGTTTGTTTTCACTTTGTTTGTTATTTTTCCTCTCATATACTTTCCTTTTGCACTCTATTTTACATTCAGCAAAATCCAATATGCTCATAACAACTTTTTTGCGGGGGCGAGCTGGATCATTTTCTTATTATATTCGCTTGCAGCTATATGCTTAGGAAGTTTTATAGCCTATTTTTATATACTAGGCGGTACTCCTGTTATGTAAAAAGGTATTAAGCTGTCACAAACGTCACCTG
Organism: Alphaproteobacteria bacterium; assembly: GCA_022450665.1. GTDB lineage: Bacteria > Pseudomonadota > Alphaproteobacteria > Rickettsiales > VGDC01 > JAKUPQ01. The sequence continues at coordinate 20,095 of JAKUPQ010000027.1, forward strand.
CCCCGCACTCGATAGCGTCAGCGAATACGTTGTGCCGTCACCGACTTTGAGCAAAACGAGTGAGCCTTTTTGTGCGGTCATGAGTAGTCTCCTTGTATGTAAATTGTTCCATGAAATTCTCCTGAATTTCATATAAACCTAGCGCGCTGGTGCGCGACTGAAGGGCTCTGCCTGCTGGTTTCGCGGGCATAAATGGCGGTCAACAGACCGCACAGCCCTGAGCGCTTGCGCAGCAAACAGCCCATGTGAGAGCCAGCAGGCGCGCAAGAGGACAAATAAATCCTAAGCAGCAACACTATCAGGATAGTGCTGCATCATCGCGAGCAGATCATCCGGTGTGGCCGGATGCCCAACCTCGGCAATTTCGATGCCTTGTGCCGCCGCATGTGCTTCACATTGCAGCATCAGCCGTGGACTATATCCGCACGGCAGGCGGGACTGTCGATATGCGCGATAACCTGCGGAATGATCACGCGTGTGTGCGCTTCAATTCTATGCAGCGCTGCAAAACTCGGGCGCAAGCCATAGATACGCTTGCCGATAACCGCAACGCTTTCGCCCAAGAATGCTTTTGTCGCCATGTTGTGTTCCTTTTTCGCTATGTATCGCGTCGTTGAAAAAAGGATAGGCGAGGAACGAAAAGCCCGGAAGGGAGGAAAATGAGGAGGGTGTGTTTGCCGCGTCTTTGCGGCCCCCATTCTCACAGATTCCGCTGGCCTTTTTGCAGTTGCATGAGCATTTCGGCGGCTTGCTGGCCCCTGCTCATGCCGAATGTGTTGCCTGCCGCAATCGAGCGGGCGGATTCGTAGGAAGTGGTGGAGGTTTTGTTGCCGCCGAATATTTTGCCCAAGCCCGATTGCAGCAACCCACCCACGACCTGATTACCGATGTTCGATGCAAAACCGATTGCCCCGTTTTTGCCGCCTAGCACAGAGGTGAACGCATCCTCAAAACTATCGATACGTCCCTTAGTCAGTGCCTCACCGAAACGTTCCACCGACTGGCTGAGAAATCTCCCGGCACTGGCCTGAAACATATTCGGATTGCGGCCAATGATGCGATCTACAATGCCATCCGCAGAGCGGGAGATTTTCTGCGCCAAGCAGCGATTCAAGGTTGAGGTTGCTGGTGCGGGAGGTGTTTTTATTCCCGATAATGGATGGTAAAGAAAACTTGTTGTTGCGTGACGATATGATACCGGGAGTACGCCAAACGCTACCCTGCTGACCTAAGCTGGGATCTAAAAGATTAAGTGGATTATCCGCTTGGGGAGCCGGATTGCCACTTGGCATTTGAGATGTATCATCCACAATTGTGTCTGAATCAGTTTCTAGCACTCTTTTGATTTCATCAGGAATAACCTGCTTATTTCTGCCAAAGTATAGCCTTCAGCAGCTCCTTTCCTCATGGCTTTGTAATAATCTGCTATCAAAGAGGCTTGCTGTTCAATATTCAAATCATCAAAATTCGTTATTTTTTCGAGAGGCCCATAGTTATAGTAAGTGCTGCTCAATCCAGCCAACTAACTCCATTGAAGACCCAAATGTATGCCCGTTTTTTGGTATTGCCAGACATGCGTCATTTCATGAATAAAAAATGCCTGATTTTTAATATCTAGTTTAGAGAAATCTTCAGAGTGAGTATTGCCAGGTAAATATATATTTCCATTTGGGGACATTCCAACATCTTTTGGCTGCCCAAACCAATACTTTTTATTATTTATCTTAATATCTGAGTAATCAATATTATCTCCAAAGACAGCGCGCGCTAAAGTAATTTCTCCGGGCGTAAGTGGACGCGGCATAGTTTTTCTCCTTTAAGACTGGGGTATAGCATGGGGGTTCGGCCACATTTCATCAACGCACATGACTTTTTCGTCTGGTTGCCAATGCGCTTCCACTGACTGTACAAACATGTCATAAGGTTGAATAAGTTTGTAGTCTCTCGCCATATCAATACATTTTTGTGTTGCAGTATTTTCATAGTTAGCTTGCTCAAAGCAGGAGGCTACCAAATTACCATAGGACTGGCTAATCAGGTTATGTTGAAGAGCGGCCATTTTCATTTCTACAAGCTCTTCGGTACCCTCAAGCATATCTTCATGCACAACAAGTGTAGTGTAGGTATATATCCAATTATCATCGGTAGGCATTCCAGGAGCCATCAACCCCCGCATTGCTATCAAGCCCGCAAGCAGGTCACGGGCGGCATAGTTCCCTGTTTTTGCTTTAGGCCATAACTGCTTCCACATTTCATTGCAGCTAACCTCGAGATCAATGGTGGATGTAATTTCTTTGTAATCTGCTGCATAGTTAGAGGCGCAGCCTGTTACCAAGGAAAAGCATACTATTATTAGCAAAAGAGATTTCCTCATTATTACAATCCTAATTTTATTCGCTAAATATTTGCCGCTTCAGTAAGAAAAGCGTACCGACTCGATATTATAGCCGATACGCTTTATTGTCACGCCGTCGTAAACGTCACCTGTCCGGCGCTGGATAGCGTGAGCGAATAGGTTTCCACATCGCTGTAGCTTCCGGCGCGTTGGTAGGACGTGATCTGGAATGCACCTTCGAGCTTGTCGCCATTGCCGAAGGTGAGGTCGAAATTTTTTACGCTGTTTCCATAGTGTAGCTTCCTTCTTTCCCTATGCGTTGCGTCGTTAAAAAAAGGATAAGCAAGAAGTGACAGTCTGGAAGGGAAGAAAATAAGAAGGTTATGTTTCCCGCCTGTTTGCAGTTTCCTGCCTCTATTGGTTAGCACAGGATTGCAAGCCGTTACACTAGATTAAAAAAGGTTGTGAAGCGGTATAAGGGAGGGCAATCTGATTTAACGGGACGTAACCCGCGAACACCCCGCAACCCGCCTCCGAAGGCAAAGACCGCCCGCTCGAATCGCACCGGGACCGCCAGTTTTTCTGAGCTTATGCGAAAAAATTAAATCGGCATGGTGCCTTTCATTACACCGCTTCAATTGCCAGAAGCTTTGGTGTATAAACTTTCATAATGTAACGAAGTTTATTCCATCTCTTCGCATCCTTACGATAGATTTCCATTTCATCAGGTGTAATGTAATCTTTTTTCACGTTTAAGCTCATATCATAATATAAGCGATTATCTTTTTGGTTTTTGCTAACCCTACCTTCAAAAATTGCATTTTCAATTGATATATCTTTATCAGGTATAATCCATTTCCTACCAATATCCGGCAAAATGACCTCAATATGATACTCTATATAGGTTCTGGAGGTTTTATATGCTGTATTTCTTTCTTTTTCTTTTGGTGTCGGCAGTGAATAAATTGAAGGTAGCCTGATGTTTAGTTTTTTCTTTCCCTTACTTTCCTCCCACATATCATGCAATCGGTAACTATATGTTGTGGTAATGGTGTTTGTAAGGCCATCATCCTGTAATTCAGTTGTATGTAAAACTTCAGCACCCGCATAGTCGTCTTTAATTTCTTCTTCATGCTTCGTATATACAGAATGTGTATCTGTACTCAGGAGTTTATTGCGATAGCTTGAGGCGGATTTAGCACGTAATGTTTGAGTTAACGTGTATTTAGCAGGCGCATCCAGTCCTGCAGAAAAATCATATACAGCATGATATTTTTCTAATGGCTCATTATATTGCGGTTTGGGTATCCGCACCAATCCATGCCCCTCTTTTGTGTAAGGCAAAACGTCTCCTACATCATATTGTTTCCAATGTTTCAGGTCAGTTTGCGTCGGTCCAGATGTAGGATCGAATAGGTATTGCCTGTCATTATGATCAACCATAACCAATACATGGTTGAACCAGAGGGGAGTAAACGCAGTTTGATCGTGAAAGAGAATTTTATTAACATTTGCCGACACGACCGTTGAAGGGATGTCGAGCGCATGTAATAAACTGTGCAATAAGTAGGATTGATCCTTACAATCTCCATAACGCTGACGAAGAGTTATTTCTGCCGGTTTGGGCAAAATATAATGGACTTCATTGTTCTCATATCGGATTCGATTTTGCACCCATCTTGCAGCAGCGGCGAGTTGCGCTTCTTGTGAATTGTGTTGTTGGCTAATGGTGTCTGCCACTTGTTTTATCGCTTCCGGTATCGGCGAAGCTGGAAGGTAATGTCTGTATTTCCAAGCGCTATGGCCCTTCCAATCAAAAGGAGCTTCATAGATATTAATCGAATTCTTTATAGACTCCCATTCTGGTGCATAACTTTCTATTTCAGGCTTTTCTTTTTGTGCGAAATCCCATACGTAAATCGTGCGGTCTTGCAGTTGCATCTCTTTAGGCGCTGGCTTATCCATCTGGTAAGTATATAGCGGCATGTTGTTGGGCCAGTTAAAACGTGCATAAGCACGTTCTACCACGTTAGAAAAAGTGTGTTTAGCACCAAATCTATTCTCATATTCGGATCTCATACCTTCTATGCTATATGCAGCCTCTATAATATCGCCAACACGAATATCTTTGAGATAAATGGACATTTTTAAGTTTAGGTTATAGGGCTCACTTCTCATATATGCAGAATTGATGAGCTTGATCTCGGAAGAGTTTAGACGCGATTGAATTTTTCCATCTCGCCACACATTAATAGTGTGCAGATGCAATACTTCCTCTGGTTCTTTGCTCACATAAAGAATGCCACTTTCACTTACTCCTTTTTCATTCAACACCTTATACACATTGCGATAGTATTTAATAATATTATCAGCGGTGCGATACGCTTGGTGTTCTTTGAGCAATTGATAAGTGCCATTTTCTTGTTGTCCTGGCTGCGGTAGCGCTTTTGCGTCAAAATCCACCTTTTCCACCCAGTTAGGCGTGGGAGAAATGCTGTAAGGGCGCTTGGAAAGATCGTGCGCAACGCATCCACTACAAATCGACACTAAACTTACAAGTATGATAATATAAAAGAACTTCATACTTCTTAAATACCATTCTTTTGTTCTATGCACAAAACATCTCTGGCGATCCGCCCTTTGCCGGAGAGCTTATCGCCATTGCCAAAGGTGAGTTCGAAGCTTTTGACGCTGTTTTCCATGGCATATGGTCCGGATTACATTGTGTTACACAGCGCGTTTACGCAAATTACATAGCGCTTTTACTTATTATGCAGTAATAAGCCCTCTTGTTATGCCCCCCGCATTTGTGAATATTTTGCCACCACAATCGAAAGTGCTAACAACTTGCAATTGATATATTTTCAGATTAGCTTCTAATCATGAATCAGCACATCACTGCCCTTGCAAAACAATGGAATGCTTCGGGAATCGAAGCAGGCGATATAGTTTTGCTCCATGGGCGCATTGGCCCCACTATCCAGCGCAATGCCCCTGCTTTTTCTCTCACTCCACAGCTAATACTGGCCTCGTTCTTGAAGGCAATTGGCGAGGAAGGCACATTACTTCTGCCTTTGTTTAATTTCGATTTTTGTTCTGGCAAAGCGTTTGATATTCGCCATACCCCCTCACAAATGGGCGCGCTAACCGAGGCGGCAAGACATCATCCTCACGCCATCCGTACCGGACATCCGGTATATTCATTTGCAGTTATCGGAAAACAACGAGCAGTGTTTGAAAACCTCGCTAATATTTACGCATATGGCGGTGATTCGCCTTTCGCTTTATTGCATAACATGGACGGAAAAATTGCTGTTTTAGATGTGCCGGATCAACACAGCATGACCTTTTATCACTACGTAGAAGAAACGCTGCAGGTGCCTTATCGTCATGATAAATTTTTTACTGGCAACTACACTAACTCTCATGGCCATACCGCACCCGCCCGTTTTCAAATATATGTACGAGATTTAGCGCAAGGAGTAATAACCCGTGTGAGTCCAATGGAGGCACTATTATGGCAAGAACGTTGTTATCAAGGACACCCACCCATGCAAGGATATGGCCTTCGTAGTATTCGTGCTGCGCTAATATTTGATAAATCCGAACAAATCATTCATGAAGGTAAAGCTAAAGAATTTTTATACACCACCGAGGAAAGCGAATAAATGCCATCAAGCACCAGGAATGAAGGCGGCAAAATGTATGACTGGGCAACGGAATTATTTCCCATTTGCCGCAGCCTGACTGGCGACGGCGTGCGCCAGACGCTAGGGTTTTTTAAGCAGCTACTTCCTGATCTAACGCTGCATGAAATTCCTAGTGGCACGCAGGTTTTTGATTGGATTATCCCCGATGAATGGAACATCACTGATGCATATGTGGCCGATGCAACGGGCAAACGCATTATTGATTTTAACCATAATAACCTGCATGTCGTAGGGTATAGCGAGCCGATAAACCGCACAATGTCATTTGCCGAACTGGATAAACACCTGCATTCACTGCCCGAACAACCGGATGCCATTCCTTATATTACGTCGTATTATCAACGGCGCTGGGGATTTTGCTTAAGCGAGCATCAGCGCAACGCATTACGCGCCCAACCCGATGCATCCTATCATGTATGCATCGATTCTACATTACAACCGGGGAACTTAACCTATGGCGAGTGGATATTGCCTGGCGCCAGCACAAAAGAAATTCTGCTTTCCACCTATGTCTGCCACCCCTCTATGGCAAATAATGAGCTTTCCGGCCCCTGTGTGGCCGCCGCACTCGCCCAATGGTTACAAACCCTGCCTAACAGGCGCTATACCTATCGCATTGTGTTTCTGGTAGAAACCATTGGCGCCATTGCCTATCTCAGCCGTCATGCAGAAACATTAAAAAACACTACCGAGGCGGGCTTTATACTTACCTGCATGGGGGATGACAATGCATATTCCTATGTACCATCGCGTCTGGGTAATAGTTTGGCCGATCGTATAGCTATGCGGGTATTAGCGCACCACGCCCCAAACCATATCGCCTATAGCTATTTGGATCGCGGCAGTGACGAGCGGCAATATTGCAGCCCTGGTATAGACCTGCCTATATGCTCTGTAATGCGCTCAAAATATGGCACTTATCCTGAATATCATACATCGCTGGATGATTTATCATTCATCTCTCCGCAAGGGTTACAGGGAGGATATGATATATTAAAACATTGTATAGAGGCGCTGGAAGAAAACTATATTTACCGCTGCACCACATTTTGCGAACCGCAGTTGGGCAAGCGCGGCCTGTATCCAACGTTAAGCACCAAGGAAAGCGGCAAGCAGGTACGGGATATGATGAATTTCTTAAGCTATGCTGATGGAAAAAACGACCTGATAGCCATTGCAGAAAAAATCAACATTCCCGCGAGCGCTGCGATTCCTCTTGCAAAAAAGCTTCTTGAAAGCGGCGTAGTAGAAATTATACCCGCGAAATAATACACGAGACAAAATAACTATTCATCGCTAACAATCTCTTTTTCAACCTGAAATCGAGACTTTACGGATGCATCATTTTTTGCCGGCCAGCCTTCCCGTTGCGCGCCTGGAATTCCATCCCGCTCATCGGTTTGATCATGGAACAAATGTACTTTTGTGTCGTATGGCATATCAATACCAGCATCATCCAGCGCATATTTAATTTTCATTATCGCCTGTGCCTGCGTATTCACCAATGCACTGCGCGAACTATCTGTCCACCACCGCGCACGCACTGTTACCCAGCTAGGAGCCAAATCCCAGGGGAGCGCCTCTGGTTCCGGGTCATGCTTTATTCCTTCAATTTCATGAAGCACCCGTTTTATAATCTCACAAGCTTCTTCAATATCATCACCATATCCAATACCAATGTCGTACTGACTGCGGCGTTTATCATACGCTGTTTTTACCAGCACCGCCCCTGTATAGATATCGCTGTTGGGAATCACTGCTTTCTGCCCATCATAGGTCTTAATAATGGTGGCGCGTGTTTCAATATACATCACCGTGCCTTCATAATCTCCCACCTCAATCTGATCACCTACTTCAAAGGGTTGACGCAGCAGAATTAGCAAGCCGGCCAACCAGTTTTGCAAAATATCTTTAAATGCAAAACCAATTGCTCCCGCGCTTACCCCTAATCCAGCCACTAAATCACCAATACTTAAAGTTGGAGCTACAATAGTAACCGATACCAATAACCCAATAATAATGAACGCGCTTTTTAGAAACCCACCTAAAATTTCACCTAAATTTACACGATTACGCCGTGTCAGTCGTGAAGCCACAATTTTTTTTGCCGCTATGCCAATAGCAAAAAATAAAGCAAAAACAATTAATGCAATCACCATATTGGGGGCAAGGCGTATAGCACCATCAATCCAGCTATCAATTTTTTCAATTGCCAATGACGGATTCACATCCATTTTGCCCTGCACATCTGCGGTCATGTAGTTGCCTTATCTATAAATCTTTCAACGGTTCTCACTGTCATGAAAACTTAATAAATTTTCGATTACTTTATGCTATAGTGGCGTTTTATTTTTGAGCGACTCAATGAACTCCAACGCCTTAGAACCCGACGAAGAAGCTTCCCCATCCCATAGTGCCAGTGTGGGTGGCTTTACCTTTATTCCCCATTCTCATAAAACACCACTACCTGCGGACGACCCTGCATTAAATCGTGCATCACGTATTTTACAAGAAGCCATCAATGAGGTGCAGCCTGAGAACTTAAGCAATAATATTATTGTTGCGGAAGGCAATAAAATTGGGGTGTTAAAGGAAACTCAGGGATCTTCACCCAATAGAACTCTCTGTTTAGGGCAAGATATTTTAGATCTTCAGACACCTGACGAACAACTTCGCGGAGTGATATTTCATGAATTAGCACATCTAGCTAATCAGTCGTATACAAAAGTAAATTTCGGTGCAGAAGTTGATAGTTATTTAGACGGACAGCTAGGGCTGTATGAATTGAAAAACACACCAGATGATATTTCAAAAGCAGCGCAACATATCATTGAAGTATACAGCGAAAATCCTCTAGTGTCGTCTAATGAAGCAATACCCCACATGTTTAAGAATCTTCATAAACAGCAATATCAAAACATTTTTTATGGCGCGCAACTAAATGCGCTAGTTGATAACCTTCGTCAAAACCCTATTTTAGATCGCATTGCCGATGGCGATGACACTACCCGCAGCCTGCCCGATGCACAATTGGTTGATGAAGTATTGAATGATATGGAAAGCACTAATTCTATTCGCCATGCGTTAATAGATAATTCACCTATAATAACAGATACTAAAGCCGCAATTCAGCATCCTATTGCCACTATACTCGAAAAATCAAAGAAAATTCCCAACCATCCAGCATCCATCAGCGAGCAAGAAAAAACGTTTACAGCATTTGACCAAGCCGACTTACAAGAAGCAGTGGAATCATATGTAGATAAAATATTGGCCGTTTCCGAAGGCAATACGGCTAATGTATATGCACTACAAAAAATGGGGCGCGCCATTCAATGGGCAGAAGAATTACGCTGCGATCGCAGCTCTGCTCTCAATACTACTTCAGTTGACAGTAACGGTGGCAAAACTGACAACCCATTTAGTGTCATTGAATATTTAGCCAAAAGTAGCAGCAATAAAAATGGCAGCGATTCACATCCCGACATAACTACTCGCGCAGAGAATGTTGCCGATACCGCCGCAGGGCAGCGTGCCGAACAATACATGGCCACCGGCGCACCCGAAGAAGATGCCTATGCCATGGCGACAGCCAAAACAAGCGAAGAACTTGAGGGGCTGCAAATAGCCGAGCGTTTTCCTGACATCGCCCGCCCTCAGATCACCCGGCCAGAAGGCAGGATTCACCCGCTCAACACCCCCGAAACCCGAGCGGCACAACAAAGCTTCGCCGAAGCCGTCCAAGCAAGGCAAAACACCCCCTACAGACCCAGCCGCTAGGGGTATTATTCTTGTCCGAAGCGTGGCAATTTCCATTGAAAAAAATATGCACCCAACCGTAAACACAGCGCTGCAAAAAAGAGCAATGTAAGTGTTAGGTTATTAGCGATATTTAGCCCATTAAGCACATAAACGCCCAGCCCGATCAATATGGCAATACTACCATAAAAATCACTGCTTAAAATTGCCGGAATTTCATTCACCAGCACATCACGTATAATACCGCCGCCTGCCGCCGTGATGAAGGCCAGTGCCATTACTCCAATCACATTCAAATTTGCATCCATTGCCACAAGCGCACCGGTCATGCTAAATGCCGCCAGCCCCAGCGCGTCACTCAGCACAAATACACGCGATTTTTCGACTTTT
>JAKUPQ010000028.1 GCA_022450665.1 Alphaproteobacteria bacterium
ATACTCCGGGACACGAGGCTTTTACCTCCATGCGTTTGCGCGGTGCGCATATCACAGATATTGTGGTGTTGGTAGTAGCAGCAGATGATGGGGTGCGTGAGCAAACTGTTGAGGCAATTAACCATGCCCGCGCAGCGGGAGTTCCATTGATTATTGCCATCAATAAAATAGACAAAGAAGGTGCCGACCCCACACGGGTAAAAACCGAATTGATGAGCTATGAAATTGTGACCGAGGATATGGGTGGCGATACCATGGCATTGGAAGTTTCGGCTAAGAATGGCGATGGGCTACAGCAGCTTGAAGAAGCGATTTTGTTGCAAGCCGAAGTGATGGAAATGCAGGCTAACCCAAATCGCGCCGCAAATGGTGCCGTGATTGAAGCAAAAGTAGATAAAGGCCGTGGCGTGGTTGCCACTTTGCTTGTGCAGCGCGGCACTATTGCTATTGGTGATGTGCTGGTTGCTGGCGCGGCATATGGCCGAGTGCGCGCAATTGTGGATGATAAAGGCAACAGCAATTTGCAAGAAGCTGGCCCATCTATGCCGATAGAAGTGCTGGGCTTGAATCAGGCGCCGGAAGCAGGTGATGAATTTGCGGTGGTGGAAAGCGAGCGCATTGCTCGTGATATTACCGAATATCGCGCGAAGAAAATGCGCGATCAACGTACAGCTGCCACAGCCCCTACACTGGATCAATTGTTCAGTGATGCCAGCGGTCAGAAAGCTCAAGAGCTGGCTGTGATTATCAAAGGTGATGTTCAGGGCTCTGTAGAGGCGATTATTGGCTCTATTACTAAATACTCTAACGACGAAGTGAAAGTGCGTGTGCTGCATTCCGGTGTAGGCGCAGTTTCGGAATCGGATGTGTCACTTGCCAATGCGTCACGCGCAATCATAATTGCATTCAACGTGCGCGCTAATGCACAGGCGCGTGAAATGGCGCGTTCAGAAAGTACAGAAATTCGTTATTATTCTGTTATTTACGATGTGGTAGATGATATCAAAGCCGCTCTGGGTGGTATGTTGTCGCCTGAACAACGCGAAACCATGATTGGTTATGCCCGTATTGATCAGGTGTTTAGTGTAACCAAAGTAGGTAAGGTCGCCGGTTGTGTGGTGACAGAAGGCACTATTCGCCGTGGCTGTAAAGTGCGTTTGCTACGCGACAATGTCGTGATCCATGACGGTGCCCTGAAAACACTCAAGCGCTTCAAAGACGAAGTGAAGGAAGTGAAAAACGGACAAGAATGTGGTATGGCATTTGAAAATTATGATGATATTCGCGAAAAAGATATGATCGAAGCCTATGAAGTAGAAGAAATCGCACGTACGGTTGATTGATATTCTGCTGCCGATCACACAAAACAAGCAAGGCGGTGGTATGCGAATGCCACCGCTTCTTGCGTAAAATACTATGCAGTAACGCAACAGGAGGCATGATGCCACGTCAGGGTCAAACAAGAAAACAGCCACCAGGTCAACGGCAGCTACGGGTAGGGGAAGAAATCCGCCATGCGCTATCGACAATATTCTTGCGCGGTGAGCTGCACGAACCAGCATTGCGTGATGCATCCGTTACCGTTTCTGAAGTGCGCATAAGCCCCGATTTAAAAAATGCGACCGCCTATATTATGCCTTTGGGGGGAAGCAATAGCGATGAAGTTGTGACGGCACTGCAAGATTTAGCCCCTAATATTCGCACCATGGTAGGCAGTAAAATTCATTTAAAATACACGCCGCGCATTAGTTTTCGTTTGGATAACAGTTTTGATGAAGCCCATCGTATTAACGCACTGCTTCAGCAGCCGGATGTTATCCGCGACATAGAAATTGAAAAAAACCATGGCGAAGAAGACTAACAGCGCACCGTCAGGCTGGCTCATACTCGATAAACCTGCAGGTATCACATCGGCGCAAGCGGTGGGGCGTGTAAAGCGATTACTTAATCCAAAAAAAATAGGACATGGTGGAACACTGGATCCTATGGCCACCGGAATTTTGCCCTTAGCGCTTAATGAGGCAACTAAAGCTTTCCAATTTGTAGTGGCCAATACTAAAGCTTATGAATTTACAGTGCAGTGGGGATGCGAAACCACTACTGATGATGCAGAAGGGGAGGTTAGCCGCTCAAGCGAAATACTCCCCACCCTTGAAGAAATCAACGCAAAACTTCCCGATTTTCTAGGCAATATCATGCAGGCACCGCCCGCGTTTTCGGCCATTAAAGTAGATGGAAAACGCGCCTATTCCCTTGCCCGCAAAGGGGAAAATGTAGTCCTGGCCGAACGTTCAATTCGTGTGGATAGTTTGCGAATTATTGCAACTCCTAATGCACAGCACACCCAGTTTGAAATGATATGCGGAAAAGGCACCTATGTGCGCTCTGTTGCCCGCGATTTAGGTCGTGCATTAGGTTGTTTTGGCCATGTTACTACTTTGCGGCGCACCATGGTGGGAAAATTCAATGAAAGCAGTGCGATTTCGCTGGAAAAGCTGGAAGAATTAGTGCATAGTGCGCGCCTGAATGAGCGGCTTTTACCTGTCTCCTCTGTGCTGGCCGACATCCCGGCACTAGAGTTGGATCCTGAGGCCGCTCGCCGGATTAAGAATGGACAACCCATGTCCAGCCCGAGTCACTTTGATGAAGGCGCCATGGTTCAGCTCATTTCTCAACGCTGCTTAATCGCTGTGACGCAAGTCACAAATGGGCAGCTTAAACCGGTAAGGGTGTTCAATTTGGAAGATTCCATGTGAACACAGGTATAACCATATTGGTTCAACTTTGAAGACGTTAAAGGAGTGAACGATGTCGATTACAAACGAACGCAAACAAGAGTTAATTAAAGAATACGCAACCCTCGAAGGGGATACCGGTTCACCAGAAGTGCAAATTGCCATTCTGACCGAGCGTATTCGTAACCTGACAGAGCATTTTCAAAGCCACAAAAAAGATTTCCATTCTCGCCGTGGCTTGTTGTTACTGGTTGGCCGTCGCCGCCGTCTGTTAGATTACTTGAAAGCAAAAGAAGAAAACCGCTATACCACCATTATTCAAAAACTTGGTATCCGCAAATAATTATGCAAGGCGCATCCTTTTGGGATGCGCCTTTTTGCTTTATAGAAGAATTTGTTATGTAGGATATAATTCCTAAACAGGGTGGAGGGCCACCCGCACTGCTATCAAAATAAAAAATCGATAGAAGTTTTATAAGAATACGTATGTAAAAGAGTAAGTTAATATATGTTTGATGTAAAAAAACGCGAAATTGAATGGGGTGGACGTACACTGTCAATAGAAACAGGTAAAGTCGCCCGTCAAGCCGATGCTTCGGTTATTGTCCGTTATGGTGATACGGTGGTTATGGCCAACGTGGTTGCTGCTAAAACCCCTAAGCCCGGCCTAGATTTCTTTCCGCTGACCGTGAATTATTTTGAAAAAACCTATTCTGCCGGTAAAATTCCCGGTGGTTTCTTCAAGCGTGAAGGTCGCCCTACTGAAAAAGAGACGCTGACTGCACGCCTGATTGACCGCCCGATTCGCCCATTATTTCACAGCGCGTTCCGCAATGAAACCCAAGTGACCTGCACCTTACTTTCCCATGATGGTGAAAATAATGGTGATATCCTCGCAATGGTAGGTACATCTGCTGCGCTGACTTTGTCAGGCATTCCTTTCATGGGGCCAATTGCTGGCGCACGCGTAGGTTATAAAGATGGTGAGTTTATCCTCAACCCAACCTTATCGCAAATGGAAGAGCAAGAGCTGGATCTTATTGTTGCCGGTACGCAAAGCTCGGTGCTGATGGTAGAATCGCAGGCTCGCGAATTGCCCGAAAAAACCATGCTAGATGCAGTGACCTATGGCCACGACGAAATGCAAAAAGTCATTGATATGATTATCGATTTGGCCGAAGAATGTGCCAAAGCCCCATGGGATATCGACATTCAAGAAGCCGATGCGAAACTGGTTGATAACATTAAAAAACACGCCGAAGCTGGCCTGCGCGAAGCATATTCTCTAACGATTAAGCAAGACCGCGTGAATAAAATCAACGAAGTGAAAGCTGCGACTAAAACAGCCATTTTAGCTGATTTGCCAGAAGATAGCGAAGTGACAGAAGGCGATATCGGTGGTTTGCTTAAGAAACTGGAATCAAAAATTGTACGTCGCCAAGCCATCGAAACCAAAAAACGCATAGATGGACGTGGCCTTGCTGATGTGCGCGGTATCGAGTGCGAAGTAGGTGTTTTACCCCGTGCTCATGGTTCGGCTTTGTTCACCCGTGGTGAAACACAGGCTTTGGTCGTTGCTACTTTGGGTACATCACAAGATGAGCAAATCATTGATCAGGTCGATGGAGATTATCGCGAGCATTTCATGCTGCATTATAACTTCCCTCCGTATTCTGTAGGCGAGGCTTATCCAATGCGCCCACCAGGACGCCGCGAAATCGGCCATGGTAAACTGGCGTGGCGTTCGCTTCGTGAACTGCTGCCTAGCAAAGACGGATTCCCGTATACCATTCGTTTGGTGTCGGAAATCACCGAATCCAATGGTTCATCTTCTATGGCTACCGTTTGCGGATCGTCTTTGGCAATGATGGATGCTGGTGTGCCTTTAACCGCGCCTTGCGCCGGTATTGCTATGGGACTTATCAAAGAAGACGATGGATTTGTCGTGTTGTCCGATATTCTGGGTGATGAAGATCATTTAGGCGATATGGATTTCAAAGTGGCCGGTACAGATCAAGGCGTGACTGCTTTGCAAATGGACATCAAAATCGACGGTATCACTAAAGAGATTATGGAAGTTGCACTGAATCAGGCGCAACAAGGCCGTATTCACATTTTAGGTGAAATGTCTAAAGCATTGAGTCATGCCCGTGATGGGGTGAATGAAAATGCGCCTAAAATTACCACCATCATGATTCCGCGCGATAAAATTCGTGAGGTCATCGGCTCAGGCGGTAAAGTAATTCGCGAAATCTGCGAAGTTTCGGGTGCCAAAGTTGACATTGAAGATGATGGAACCGTTCGCGTATCTGCTGCCAATGAAGAAAACAGCAAGAAAGCTCTCGATATGATTTATGGTATCGTTGCCGAGCCTGAAGTTGGCACGATATACGAAGGCAAAGTTGTTAAAATCATGGACTTTGGTGCATTTGTTAACTTTATGGGTGCCCGTGATGGCCTCGTTCATATCAGCGAGCTGGTTAATAAGCGTGTTGATAAAGTGAACGATGTTGTCAGTGAAGGCGACGTTGTGAAAGTGAAATGTCTTGAAATCGATCCAAAAGGCAAAGTACGCTTGTCAATGCGTGTCGTCGATCAGGAAACCGGTGAAGATATTACCGAACAAGCAGATGAAGCGCGTAAAGCGAAGAAATCTGCATAAGTCATAATGAAGAAGATGAAAATGGGGTGTCAGTATGGCACCCCTTTTTTTTGTGAAAAATATTTGATTTATTGGTGGGTAGCTAAACGTATAAAGGTAACGCAGCAAATTATTGTGGATGGCAATGTACTTCGTCGGCTTAGTGGTTATGACAGCATTGGCCTTCAGGTGAGCTTTTTACGGCAGCCACCTCCATGAGCAGCAGCTAGTGAAGGCAGTATAACCGCAACGCTAAATAGAATAACATTCTGGTTTTCATGGCTACAGCTTCCAATTAATCACTGCGCTTCAGCTCTTCGGCTATCAGGAATGCCAGTTCCAGACTTTGTGAGGCATTGAGACGCGGGTCGCAATGAGTGTGATAGCGATCGCATAGATCGAGTTCAGAAATCGCCTGTGCGCCACCCAAACATTCGGTAACATCCTGTCCGGTCATTTCAAAATGCACACCTGAGCCAAATGTACCTTCGGCTTTATGAATATCAAAAAAGCGTCTTACTTCAGTAAGGATGTCAATAAACTTTCGGGTTTTGAATCCGTTAGGGGATTTGACGATATTACCATGCATCGGATCGCATGACCACACTACTTCGCGTCCTGCTTCTTTTACTGTACGCACTAATGGTGGTAAAAACTCGCTTACTTTACCTGCTCCCATGCGGGATATAAGCGTGAGCTTGCCAGGTTCATTTTCGGGATTCAACATATCGCAGATTTGCAATAAATCGTCATGAGTGGTTGTAGGCCCTACTTTGCAACCAATAGGGTTGCCTACACCTCGTAGAAATTCAATATGCGCCTCGTTGGGGTTGCGTGTTCTATCTCCAATCCACAACATATGTGCTGAGCCGACATAATGCTTGCCATCGGCTTCATCAAAACGTGTAAGCGCAGATTCATAACCCAGCAACAACGCTTCATGTGAGGTGTAGAAGCTTGCTTCTGACAATTCACGAATAGTGTCTGGTTGCAAGCCACAAGCAGTAATAAAGTCGTAGCATTCATTAATACGTTCAACCAGTGCTTGAAAGCGCTTGCTTTGCGGGGAGTGGGATACGAAATCCATATTCCAGCGATTAATTTGGCGTAAACCAGCATAGCCGCCTTTGGCCAGCGAACGCAAATAGTTCAGCCCTGCGGTAGATTGATAATATACCTGTAAAATTCGTTCTGGATCAGCGCGACGTGCTTCGGCAGTAAAATCCATGCCGTTAATCATATCGCCGCGATAGCTGGGTAACTCAACACCATCGATAATCTCGGTATCGGCAGAGCGTGGCTTGGCGAATTGTCCGGCAATGCGTCCCACTTTCACCACAGGGCAGCCGGCGCCATACATTAGCGCGACGGTCATTTGCAGCATTACGCGGAAATAATTAGTGAGGTTGGGCTGATTAAATTCGGCGAAGCTTTCAGCGCAATCGCCGCCTTGCAGCAAAAATGCTTTTCCACGGGCAGCCTTGGCAAGCTCAGCTTTTAAATCGCGTGCTTCGCTGGGCGAGGTGAGGGGCGGTAAACTGCGAAGTTTTGCTTCCACTGCTTTTACATGCCCTGCATCTGCATATTGCGGTTGCTGCTTAATAGGAAAATCGCGCCAGCTATCTACTGTCCAGCTATTGGTGGATTTCGAACTTGCCTTTTTAGTGGTTGTGCTCACGCTATCGTCCTTTGTTTGCAAAGCTTGCTGTGTCATGGGTTTATGCTATCTTTCGCTATCTTATTCAGAAGCAAACAAATGTAACAATCTTTCACCTGTTTTTACACAAAATTCTGCATATAATGCGCATAGTTTACATGCAAATCCCGCATGGAGGAGAATATGACACCAAAAATCAGCAAGACAAATACCGAATGGCAGGACGTGCTGGACGAAGAAACTTATTATATCACCCGCGAGAAAGGCACAGAACGCCCCTTTAGCGGCAAATATAATACCTGCAAGGACGAAGGTATATATCGCTGTATTTGCTGCGACAACGCGTTGTTCGGTTCAGGCAGTAAATATGACTCTGGTAGCGGATGGCCAAGCTTTTTTGCGCCGCTAAAAAAAGATGTTGTTGACGAATGCGTTGATGCAAGTCACGGTATGGCTCGCACCGAAATAACCTGCAGCCAGTGCGGCGCGCATTTGGGGCATGTCTTTGCAGATGGCCCCCAGCCCACCGGATTGCGCTATTGCGTAAACTCAGCGTCACTAAATTTCGACAAAAAGGAATAATATATAACATGCATTACCTGTTACGTTCTTTGCTTACCACCACCATTATTGTTGCAGTGCCCTATGGCGCCTTGGCTGCAAATGCGGATAAGCCGGCAATAGCAAGCCAAAACACAACCGAGGTTGAAGCAACCACGTCTGCAAAAAAGTCCGATGTAAAAAAGGAAGCCCATATGTCTGAAGTTCATACAAACGATAAACACGCTCGTGTGCATATCGAAGATTACACCCCCTATAGCCACCTCATGCCCACCACCAATCTGGTGTTTGATATCAAAGCTGTAGATGATGTGACGGTCACAACCAAAATGCATTTTGCACCTAATCCTGAAGTTACTCAATGGGATGGCACATTGGTATTGAACGGCGCACCAGAAAAGCGCGCAAAAGGGGATAACAAGCCAACCATGGAGCTTGTGAGTATTACACTAAATGGTGAGGCACTCGAAAAAACGGACTATACCCGTAAAGGCGAAGAGCTGGTGTTGCTGAATGTTCCGAAAGATGAGTTCGATGTGGAAGTGGTAACGCATTTTGATCCCACGGCTAATAAAGCGCTTGCAGGTCTATATTTGGCGGGAGATAAGCTGCTTACCCAATGCGAATCTACCGGATTCAGAAATATGACATTCTTCCCTGATCGCTCAGATGTATTAAGCGTGTATACCACCACCATCATTGGTGACGAAGAGCGCTTTCCAAGCATGGTTTCTAATGGCGATGAAACAAGCCGTGCTACGCTAGATGATGGTCGCACTTCAATAACCTACTTAGATGCCACACCAAAACCTTCGTATTTATTCGCACTTGCAGCAGGTAATTTTGATGTGCTGCGCGATACATACACCATTGGTCAGTGGCGAGGGCAGAATGCTGAAAATAAAATAAAAAACAGTCGCTCTGGTGAAAAAGTTAATTTAGAAGTTTATGTTGAGCCAGGGGATTATGAGCGCGGGAAACACGCCATGCAAAGCCTGAAGATTGCCATGGAAATGGATGAAGAGAAGTTTGATCGTGAATATGACATCAATACTTATCGCATGGTGGCAACCAACCACTTCAATATGGGGGCGATGGAAAATAAAGGCCTGAATATCTTTAATTCTAAATATTTACTCGCCGATCCGGAAACCGCCACTGATGCTGATTATGAAAATGTATTTCGCGTGATAGCGCATGAATATGCGCATAATTGGTCAGGCAACCGCGTGACGGTGAAAGATTGGTTTGAAATAACCCTGAAAGAAGGGTTTACCAATTTCCGCGATCAGGAATTCACGGGGGAATATACCGACCATGATGTAAAACGCATTGAAGATGTGAACAGCCTGCGCGGTCGCCAGTTTGCCGAAGATGCCAGTGCAAATGCGCATCCTATTCGTCCCGACTCATATTTGGCAATTGATAACCTCTATACCGGCACTATTTACGATAAAGGCGCCGAAGTGATCCGCATGATGAAAACTATGGTGGGTGACGAAAAATTTAAGGAAGGGGTAAATTATTATTTCAGCAAAAATGACGGAAAAGCCGTACGCAGCGATGATTTTGTCGCTGCAATTGCCGAAAAAGGCGGTGTGAATCTCGATCAGTTCAAAGATACATGGTATAAACAGGCAGGGACACCAACACTGACGGTTACGGATAGTTACGATGCTGATGCACAAACCTATACGCTTACTATAGAGCAACACAAGCCTATGGTGAATGTACTTAATTTCCCGAAAAACGATCCCTATCACATTCCCATAAAAATGGGGCTTCTGGATGCGAATGGAAACGATATATCGCTGGAGCTGCATAACGATGATGGCAAAACTTTAACCAACAATAACTCGGTGTTAAATCTGCGTGAAAAGAAGCAAAGTTTCACATTTGTGAATGTGCCGGTAAAGCCGTTACCTTCGTTATTGCGTGGTTTTTCGGCACCGGTGAAGCTTAATTACGACTATAGCCGCGATGATCTGATGTTTATGCTGGCGAACGATAACGATAATTTTAATCGTTGGGAGGCCGGACAGCAATTGGCAGTGGATGTGTTGATGGAGCAGGTTGCCGCCGCACAAAGCGCGAATGATGTGCCGGTAGATAGCCGTCTGATTGAAACTTATCGTAAAATCATCACCGATAACAGCCTGAGTTCGGCGGTCAAAGCGCATTTGCTGCGTTTACCAAGCAGTAGTTATGTATATGGGTTGTATGATGATGGCAAGGTAGATGTAGATGCTATTGATGCTGCTTATAAAAAGCTGCGTCGTACCATCAGCGAGAAACTGGAATCAGAGCTAAAAACGGCATATGAGCAAAATACGGATACTATGCAGCGCCCGTACTCGTATAACCAAAACGATGTGGCAGAGCGCGAAATTCGCCATACTTCTCTGGATTACTTGCTGGAGCATCCAAAGAATGATGCATATATTGCGCTGGCTAAGAAAGAGTATGATGCACAACAAAATAAAACGGATGTCTTAGCGGGATTGATTGGCGTGGTAAATGAAGGTACTGCCAAACAGCGCGAAGACGTGTTGACGCATTATTATACCAAGTGGAAAGACGAGCCATTGATGATGAATACATGGCTTTCAGTGCAGGCATTGCGCGATGATAGCGATGTGTTAAAAGACGTGCAGCGGCTTATTGCCCATGATGCGTATGAGGCTACCAACCCCAATAGTGTACGTGCATTGCTGGGATCTTATGCGGCCAATAAAGTACATTTTCACCGTAAAGACGGTAAAGGTTATGTTTTCCTTGCCGACAAGGTGTTGGAGGCAGATGCTTTTAATCCTCAGCTTTCTTCTGCACTGGTTGGCCCATTGCTTGGCCCCGAAAAATATGACGACCATCGTCGTAAATTGATGTTAGAGCAATTGGTGCGTATTTCTAGCCAGGAAAATCTTTCTGATAATCTGCGTGAAAAAGTAGAAAATGCGCTAGCTGCCAATCGTGACAAGGTGGCTGCATTGTCGCCGAAGGCGAAGAAAACGGCATAGTATATTAGCCTGTAAATGCAAAAAGGGTGGCCTCAGAGCCGCCCTTTTTTATGCAGGCTCTAATGGCCAGAATATAGGAATAACGAAAGTAGCCACTATCCATAATAACAAATTAAGTGGTACACCAATTTTTACAAAATCCATAAAACGATAACCGCCCGCATTATAAACAAACGTGTTTGTTTGATAGCCAATGGGGGTGGCAAAGCTGGCACTGGCACCAAACATCACTGCCACAGCAAACGGACGAGGATCTACTCCCAACTGATGCGCGATCCCGATGGCTATGGGGGTAATTATTACTGCTGCGGCATTATTGCTGAAAATTTCAGTCATCACCGAAGTGAGTAAATACACAATTGAAAGCAACACAATGGGGCCGAAATGCTCGGATGCCGCCATAATTTGCGTCACCATCAATTCCATAGCGCCAGTTTTTTCCATGGCAATGCTAAGCGCCAGCATGCCGTAAATCAGTAATAATATATTGGCGTGTATAGCGTTATAAGCGTCTTTAGTGTCTATACATCCAAAGCCAATGACTGCCACTGCCGCAATAAGCGCCGCTGCAGCGATAGGCATATAGCCCATAGATGCCAGAAATACCACGGCAAATATTGCCACCATTGCGATGGGCGCTTTGCGACGCCTGAAGGGTTTATGTACTGGTTCAGAAAGGCTAACCAACTCCTTGCTTTCAAATAATTCTTTCAATGAGTCTTGCGATCCTTTTAGCAGCAATGTATCACCAAATTTCAGCCGCACACTGTCATATTCACTGCTGATGGGGCCATGCTGACGATATACCGCCAATATATAAACATTGTATTTGTTGGATAGATTCACATCGCCCAGATATTTTCCAGCGAAGTGAGATTGTGCGCCCACCACGCCTTCCATCACCATTGCATCGTCTGTGGCAACATGTTCGAACATGGGCGATGCTTTTTCATTGCTTTGGGTTTTGCCACCTTCTTGCAGGCTAACCACCTCGCGTTGGTTGGTTAGCAGCACCATACGATCCTGTGCGCGAATTACTGTGTTAAGGTCTATAGGGATATTCTCACGATTAGGGTCGATATAGCGGCGGAAAATCCGTGCAGCATTCACGGCTTCTTTCACGAGTTTCACACCAGGGCCAGAGGCTTTGTCTTGCTCCGCTGAAATAATATCAATTACTTCAATATCATGATCCAGTGTAAAACCAGCTTCTTTCAGGGTTTTTCCAACAATTGGCGATGTAGCAGGAATATGAACTTCTGTTAAGAATCGCCGCTTAATGCTTTCGTCAAACCAGTTCATGAGGGTTTTGCGTTCAGGAAGCAAACGCGGAGCAAGAATTAACAGGTATATTCCACCTGTAAGTGCCAAAATCAAGCCAGCACCGGTGATTTCAAACATGGTGAAGGGCGTGAGGCCTTGTTTGCGGGCAACGGTGTCTACCAATAAATTGGTGGATGTGCCAATAAGCGTACAGGTTCCACCAAGAATCGACACAAATGAGAGAGGAATAAGTAATTTAGAAGGAACGGTTTTCAAAGAATGTGCCAGTGCAATCATGACGGGGGTCAAAATAATCACTACCGAGGTATTATTAATGAACCCAGACGCAATCAACACAGCCGCAAGCAGGCCAAATAGCGCCATATATGGATGCGTATCGGCATTGCGCGTGACAATTTGGCCTATTTTATCGATTACTCCCGTCTTTTCGAGGGTGGCGCTTAATATAAACATGCAGGCGATAGTCAGGGCGGCGGCATTGCTAAACACGCCGCGCACTTCGTCAATTGTCAGAATGCCAAGCAGCAATAAAACAGAAACAGCACTCAGTGCAGTAACTTCTGGTGGTATTATTTCGCGTATAAAAGCTACAAACACCATAGCCACACAAACCAGCACGATAGCAATTTGTATTGTTTGTGATTCTATAAGAAGCATGAGCCCTCAAAATTGGCGGTATGTTTATAAATAAAGTCAGTGGCAATTAATAGTCGTATTTGTAGTTGAGGCGCACTGCGCTTTCGGCATTTTGGCGTGCTTCGGTCTCCACGCTGATATTGGGGGTTAAATCCACCTCCACCGAAACCTTGCCGCTATCTTCACCGGCGCCGCCCTCTACTTCTAAATATACGTTTTCGTGCAAATATTTACCGACACCTACGGTCATATCATCATTATCCCCATCGCTATTAATTTTCAATTCGTCTATGCCCAAAGTGGACTGTAATTTGCTGAGGGGGTTGAGGCTTTTTCCACTACCAGAGCCGGAGAGGGTACGTAACATATCTGCCAGTTGTAGTGCTTGGAATGGCGAAATATTATTGAGGTTTTTGCCAAACATAATGCGCGATAAAATCTCATCATTAGGTAGAGAAGGGATGGAGCTAAAGGTAATTTGTGGATTTTTTGTCGTGCCGCTAATTCTTGCTACAGCAACCACATCATCAGCATCTGCCTCGGCGCGAATATTGATTAAGGGCGCGCTGAGGTTATTTTCTGACAGGCTGGCTTCGCCGCGTACAATGGTGAATGTGCGGCCAAAAAATTCCCACCTGCCGCGAACAGTTTCCATTTTGCCGCCAAGCTTGGGCGCGCTTGCGGTGCCGCTTATATCTACTGCACCTTTAAGCTCGGCATTTAACCCGAAACCATCAAGAAATATCTGATTTTGCGCATCCACCGAAACATCAAGTTTTAGGTTCTGTGCAAAAGGTGCCTGTTTTTTGGCTTTCGCTTTATCTTCGGCTTTGTCTTCTTCATTGAGTGCATCCACTTCTTGTTCGCTTGCCAAGGGGGCATCCAGTGAATCTACTTCTACCACTTCAATTTCGGTAACATCAGCAGCATTAGACGGTTTAATGACGATTTGTGCGCGGTCTATATTCATATCGCTTTTCAGCAGAGCATCGCTCATATCTCCTTTGAGTGACATATCGCCACTGAGTGTGGCATTAACCATTGGATGACGTGCCGCAGTAAATTGTTTGATCGATGCTTGCAAATTCATGGGTAGCAGTGATGTTAGTTCAATATTGCCACTGAACTCTAGTGTACCTTTATCGCCATCGGTTGCACTGCCTTGCGTCAGCGTGATTTTTCTACCATCTGCTATGGCATTAAATGTCAGTTGCTCCACTACAGAACCGGATTGCAGCACTTCGATACGCCCAGAATGTAAATCGATTTTTCCTTGAAGCGTCGGGTTTGTTAATTCGCCATTTGCAGTTATATCGGCAATCATATGCCCCGCGCCATACATGCCATCGGGCAGGAGCAGGGGAAGGAAAGGCGCAAGAATCATATCGGCATTCAATGCCGCTTCCATGGTTCCCTTAGGTGCAAAGTGCAATGTATCCGGAGCTAGGGAGACGGTCACTGGCATAGTAACATTGGCGGCGGCAAAAGATTCGGCATCGGGCGCGTTTGCCGAAAGCTGGGCGGTTAACTCCTGCTTACGCAAATTAGCAGTAATTTTAACCGCCAGTGGTTGATCGCGGAGTTTGGTTTGCTGCGGATAATTTTGTTGCAGGTTATCAATGTTTACAGTCATTTCGGCAACTGGGCTATTTGCCGAACCGGACAGTGTTAGGTCGCTGCTAAGATTGCCCTGCATGCCTTGCATTGCTGCTATCGGAATGCTTTCTAGCGGTAAATCCTCAATATGCAACGTACCTGCTACCGTATCGTTTTTAAGGGTGGATTGCATAGTGATGCGCGCCGAATCGTTTAATGATAAATCAATATTATCGACCGAAATTTCTTTGCTGCCATAGGTAATAGTGGCGGGGTTACGCAGTGCCAGAGTATTCTTTCTCCAGCTTGCATTTAGCGTATTAATGCCCAGAGTAACCGCCTCGGTAAGCGAGATAGTACCTTGTGTTTTGAGCGAAGTGTTATCCGCATCGTGCTTTGCAGTGGCTTTCCAGTCCAGTGCCGACATGTCGCCCTTTGCAGTTAAAGTCAGTCTGTCTAGTGCAACAGGGCTGCTAAGGGAGGTAGCTTTTGCTTCTGCATCCAATAGCACAGGTTTGTCTGCGGGCAGTTTCGCGTTTGCTTTCAATGTGACATTATTAGCTATCGGCGCTTTATCAAGCGTTAGTGCGCCGCTTTCAAAGCTAAGGCCTGCTGTTTGTATGGATTTTTGTTGTTCAATGTTTATCGCAAGCATACCTTTGCTTGCGCGAATATCCGGTGTTTTTATACCTAAATTCTGCAAAGGCTTTGTGGATTTAATAAAGCCTTTTATGCTGCCCGTAGCCAGCGATGTGGTTTTGTCATAGACCATGTCACCTTTAATTTGCATGTCGCGTCCGCTATCAATCAGCAGATTGGTAAGTGCGATTTCTGTTTCTTTTAATGCATAGTTACTTTCGGCAGTAATTGCTGTGCTGGTAGCAAGTATGTGGCCTATGCCAGCAGCGCTATGCTGTGCTTTGAGCGTGAGAGGTGCGGGTAAGCCATCTACCTTAAAGCTGGCATCTACCTGAGTTTCGGTATTACTGGCATTGGGGTGCAGCAATGCTTCTCCGTTCAGGTTTTTGCTTTCTATCATCAATTCCACATCAGGTAACTTCTTTTCGGTTGGCGTGGTATTGGCTGTCAATTTGAGTGGTGTAACAATCACCTTATCCAGTGGCGCTGGTAGAGGATAGTGCAATTTATTTACCATCAACGTGAGCTTGGCTCGTGGTGAAGTGAATAATTCATTTCCTTGGGCATTAAAGCTGGCCTCAAGCTGTGGAAGTGTAGCATTCCCTTGCATTTCTGCGGCGCCTTTGTCCGTGTCTAAGCTACCTTGTGCATTAGCCTGCATATTATTAGCAGTCGCATTCAGGCTTTGAAGCTGCCATTTTCCATCGTTACCAGTGGCTTGCAGTGTAATATCCAGCGGAGTCGGATCCGCTTCGGCTTGATGGAATGTGGCGGTTGCGTTGGTATCTATCGCAATATGTGGATCTTTGGCAAATGCCAGTTTTGCGTCAATGGCTACTTGCTTTAAAGATTGCTCTGGGTTCAGCGTTATTTGCTGGGTTTTTGCCGTTGCACTGAGCAATTGCTCTAACAACGTAACATTCAGTTCAATTGGCTGTGTGAACTGCGATAATGGGCTTATCAGCACGGGCTGTGGCAAGTTTGCTGTTAATGCAATTGGGGCGTCTGGCGATTCAGGCAGTGCAAAATTACCTTGCAGTAGCGTGATGTTATCTGCCTCAATCATAATTTCATGGTGCAGTCGGTCGCTTGCAACCTCTGCATTCACTGTTGCGCGCACCGGAGCAGGTGTTACAAGCATTAGCATATTGCCCAACATGCCACCGCTGGCTTCGTTCCATGCAACGTTCAGTATTGGCAGATTATCTACTATAGAAAGCGCAATCTTTGCCTGTGTTTCCACACCTTCGAGGCTGTTTATAGCTAAATTTAATGTGTTGGTATCAACAAAATCTACTTCGCCGCTAAGCTGAAACCGGCTTGGGATATCTACTAACCCGCTATCGAGTATAAGTTCATCAATGGAAAGTTTATCGATATTTACAGGAGGAAGCGGTATATCCGCAAGCATATCCGGCAGGTCACGCAAACTGTCTTGCGCGGCCTCCAGCTGCTCAAACAGAGGTTTTTTTGGGGCTTCTTCGCCTGTGGGTGCACGTAGATAATGCAGCTTTCGCGCCGAAATTTCCTGCACACTTAGCGTTGCTGCTGCTAGCTTCATAGGCTCCCAGCGCAAAAAGAGCGTATCAATTTCCAGCCATACGCCTTCATTGTCAGAAAGCGTGAGCTGCCCGATGCGTATGTCTGCCAGTGTATTGGCTTCAATGTTTTCGATGTCGAGTTGCAGATTATCTGGCAAGTTGTTTTGCGCGTAGGGCAGGGCAGTGCTAACCAGCCATTTTGCGCCTGATCCTGTGCCAAACAGCCACCACCCAAACATGACAATTATTAGGCAAAGTACAGCAAGTATAATGCTTATGCCTTTTAATAATCGCAACCAGAGCGGGCATTTTTGTTTATCCGTGTTTTCCATTAGAATGATTGTCCAAAACTCAGATATATCTGAAAGGTATCGTCCACTCCGTCACGCTTATCAAGCGGGAAGGCGACATCAAAACGAAATGGGCCAAAGCCTGTGTAGTAACGCAAGCCCAGCCCGGCGGCATAAAATAAATCGCCATCAAACTCGGGATAGGGCTCATTATATACATTTCCCGCATCCATAAAGGGCACGACACCAATAGATTCGGTGGCGCGCAAGCGCAATTCGCCGGAAAATTCCACTAAAGAGCGCCCTCCATCGGGCGATCCATCGCTTAAGGGGCCAAGAAGCTGGTAGCCATAGCCACGTACCGATCCGCCGCCGCCGCTATAAAACCGTTCATCTGCTGGCAAATCGCCCGTGCCGCTACCGATAATGCTGCCCAGCGTAGCGCGCACTGCCCATGTAGGTTTTAGAGGAATGTTTTTGTGGCGATAATAAAATTTGGCGGTGCCTTTGGATTTTAAGAACATATCACCGGAATTCAAAGTTTCAAAAAATGGTTCAACATCCACGCGCAGCACATGGCCTTTGCTAGGATCAAGAGCGCTATCGCGGGTGCTATGCTCTAAATAGCCCGGAAATGACACGAGTGAAAATGTTTCTTCGCTGTTTCCTGTTTCTTTATCATCCACCGTTTTAAGTGCATAGGCGATACCTAATCCACCGGTAAGGTGGTCGCCTAAAGGACGTGATAATTGCGCAGATACGCCAAGACTAGTAGCGTTAAATGCATCGGTTTCTGATTGTGAAATTTCACTCTCCAATGTGAGTGTCTGATCTATCTGCAAAAAGTCAGGACGTTCAAGCGTACCTTTAAGCGATTGCAAAAAAGTTGATAAAGTGCTTTCAATTGTGAGTTTCTCGCCTTCACCAAAGAAATTGCGGTGTTCCCAAGAAGGCTTGAAGTCAAATCCTTCTTCGGTGGCAAAGCCAATACCGGCTTTAATAGTGCGTTGCGCTCGCTCTTTTAACGTTAATGTAACCGGATATAGTCCTGCATCATTCGGATTTTCCGCTACTTTAATATCGCTTTTAGAAAACAAGCTTGTTTGTAACAGTTTAACTTGCAGCTCTTCTACTTTTTTTGGTTTGAAGCATTCGCCTGCTTCCCAAGGAACTTTGCGATCTACATAAGAGGATTTAACGGTTTCTAAACCTTCAATGCTAAGTTCACCAAATTTGGCTTCTCTGCCTGCCCATACACGATAGATTGCTTCGGCGGTTTTATTTGTGGTATCTACGCGCAAATGCACCTGCACTTTTACGTTGCGCAAACAGTTTGCCGCATAAACCTTGCTGCGTACCTGCGCAATAGCATCTTGTATATTTTCATAATTTACTGCACCGCCTACGCCTAAATCTAAAATATCTGGTGAGGGTAGGACTGCGCCGCTGGTAATGCTTTCGGGGTCTTCAACAACACGGATCGATTTCAGGATATATGCGGCACCCTTGGTAATTGTAAATATCGCAATATATGGCGTTTTCTCCGTATTGACGGTTGCTACAACCTGCGCATCATAAAACCCTTTGGCGTGTAATGCTTTTTTAATAACTTCGCTATCCGCATCAAGGCGCTTTTGTAATAAGTATAATGTCGGGGGCGGTGTGTCTTTTTGTTCAACTGCTGTGGTCAGGGGAAGCAGCTCTTTTTTAAAATCATCTTCAACCCCGGTAATACGGGTTTCGTAGGTGTAGTCGCCAACAATTTTGCTGGCAACTTCGGTTTCGTGTGCCATGACGAGGCTACACGGCATTACAATTTGCGCAAGCAAAGCTGCAGAAAGCATTTTGGCACAAAAATGTCGTGTTTTTACTGTCATATAATCCAGTATTGCGGTTGCGTGAGAGCAGAGTCTATCGAAACAATATAAAATGGCAATAAAGACAAGCAAAAAAATGCCCCGCGCTATGGCCAGGGCGGGGCAGAGAATGATCGTTATGGATCTGATAGACGCTCTTTTAACAGAGCTTGCGCAGATACTGCCTTATTCTGCAGCGAATAAGACCCTATTAAAATAGCAGATATTTTATGCTATGAGTGGTTTTTTTTGCCTATATGGCACTTTTTTTACAGTTTTGTTACAAAACTGCGCTTGAATCAACGTTTAACAATAAAAATATGTATAAAATTGATACATCTCAATCACTCAGGTTGTGTATTATGCACCTATTTTCTAAAATAAAGCGTGTATGTATTGTGATTGACACCAGTGTAAATTGCTGTATTCCATCCTATACATGAAACGATTTTTGCCACAAAAACATCTGTGTCTTTTAGCGCTGATTGCATTTGTAATGAATGCGGTCGTGCCGTTCTTTGCTATTTATAGCTTGTCAGACACCGCCTATGCGCAAACTGAGTCGATTAAAAGTGCGTTGCCAGCTGCCTTGTTTGGCGATCAAGTGTTGATTTGTACCGAATCGGGATTTGAATGGGTGAAGCGGGAAGATTTGCAGAAAAAGCAAGGCCATCCCCAGCCAGAAAGTCAATTTAAATGTGCGTTATGTTATGTTGCCGCGCATAGCACTCAGTGTGTGGGTGATGCTGGTGCTTATGCTTTGCTTTTTGCCACGAATAAACCCCTTCACATTAAAAACTTAGTGTCTGTCACAGAGCTGACCAGTACTTTGCTGCAAAGAACTCACCTTAGCCGCGCACCGCCATATTCCGTAGTTGTCTGAATAATAAATTTATCATTACTTCTTTGTCTGTAATTGACAAAGAATCAGCAATATATGGAATTAATACAATGGTTAAAAACAATTTTTTAATGACTACATGCTTTTTAACAACCGCGTTTTTTACAGCAAATGCTTATGCCGACCAAGCGGCAATGCCAGACGACCATGCACCGATAGGCGTCATGGCAGAGCATAGCCATAAGCAGGGCGAGTGGATGCTGTTCTATCGTTATAACCGCATGGATATGCAAGGGAACAGAAGCGGAAATAATGATGTCAGCACTGCGAATGTTCTGAGTAATTTTATGGTGGCGCCTTTGGATATGCGTATGGAAATGCATATGTTTGGTGGAATGTATGGCGTTAATAACGACCTAACCCTTATGGCTATGGCCCCTTATGTGAAGAAAACCATGGGGCATATTACACGTGCCGCAATGCAGTTTGAAACCGAGTCAGAAGGTGTAGGTGACATTAAAATCAGTGGGTTATATACATTATATCAGAAGAATACTCATAGCGACAGCTCTCGCAATGGCCAAAAGCTTCTGCTTAATTTGGGTGCCAGCCTGCCAACCGGCAGTATTGATGAGCGCGGAGATACTCCGATGGGGGCAAATCAAAAACTGCCTTATCCTATGCAGCTAGGATCAGGTACGGTGGATCCTTTGTTAGGAATTACTTATGTGCAGCGCTACGATGCGTGGTCATGGGGAGCGCAAGCGAACACAGTATTACGTTTTGGCAAAAACAGTGAAGGCTATCGCTTAGGCAATGAATATGGCCTCACTAGCTGGATTGCACGTAATTTGAATGAATATGCCAGCCTCTCGCTTCGACTCGATGGTAAATCCTGGAAAGATATAGAAGGGCAGGATAGTGAATTGAATCCGCTAATGGTACCTACAGCACGCACAGACTTGCGAGGCGGTGAAAGAGTGGATGCGCTCATTGGCTTAAACCTCTATCAGCCACATGGCGCGCTATCTGGACATCGATTGGCGATAGAATATGGTCTGCCGGTATATCAGCGCTTGGATGGCCCGCAACTTGAGGTCGATCATCGGTTCACTATTGGCTGGCAATGGGCATTTTAAAGACAATCGCGCAGCTCTGCCGCTGTCATCATATCTGACATGCAGAGCGGTGCTTTTTTATGCATTTTCTATACGCTACTCACAAAATAAAATGAGATTTATAGCCATATCCTTAGTGTAACTTAATGCTTGGTGTGCTATAAGGCATTGTTAAACTTTTTGTAACACAATGTTGCGTAGCGCAAATGCCTAATATTGAAAGATATAAAGACGTCGAATATTCAGCCGACTTTAAAAGGGTTTTGCAAGAAGCGCCTGATCTTTATGTGCTTTTGAGCCCTGATGCGCCAAGATATACAATTTTGCTGGCTAACAATGCTTTTAGTAAAGCGACATTTTCCGAAAATAAAAAAGTGGTAGGAATGCCATTTCTAGAAGCTTTCCCCGACAATCCCAACCATATTGAAGGGGCTGAAAGCTTGCGCAATTCACTGAATGCCGTGCTGGAAACTCAACAACGCTCCATTTTGCCACCATTAAAATACGCAGTTGAGAAATCTGAAGCAGGCACAAATCATTTTGAGGATAAATACTGGCAAGCGGTGAATGCGCCTATTTTTGATGATAAGGGCGAAATAATCTACATCTTACATTGCCCTAAAGATATTACACAAACCATTAGTGCCGAAGAAAAACAACTTTTAGCATTACGGGATCGCGATAGATTTTTAAATGTCAGCTCAGACCTGTTGGTTAAAGTTGGTGTGGATGGTTATTTTCGCGAAGTGAATCCCGCTTGTGAAAAAATACTCGGCTGGACGGCAGATGAAATGCTGGAAGTGCCATGGATGGACTTTTTACATCCTGATGATGTAGAGCCTACCAAAGAAATTCTGATGCGGGTTTTGGCTGGGAATGAACTAGAACACTGCGAAAACCGATATCGCTGCAAAGATGGTAGCTATCGCTGGCTGTTTTGGCGCACACGCCCGTTTTTGGATGAGGGCATTATTATTTGCTCTGCCACGGATATTACCCAGCGGCGCGAGTGGGATGAAGCGCTACGTACCAGCGAGCAATTCACCAAAAGTATTATCGACAGCAGTAAAGACTGCATCAAAGTTCTAGATAGCGAATGCCGGCTCTTGAGTATGAACCAGGGTGGCTGTGTACAGATGGAAGTTGAGGACTTTAATACCATTAAGGGCAGATTGTGGTATGATTTCTATGCAGAAGATGGCAAAGAACTAGCCAGAATAGCCTTTAATAAAGCGCTTGCAGGAGAAAGCGGGCATTTTGAAGGGTACTGTAATACATTAAAATTTAATAGAAAATATTGGGATGTTATTGTAACCCCTATTCCCGATCAAACGGGTAATGTCAACAAGGTTCTGGCAGTTTCACGAGATATAACTGAACGCAAGAAACTTGAAGCGAGCATTGTGAAAGCACAAAAAGCGGCAGAAGCTGCGAATTTGGCAAAGTCAGAGTTTTTGGCAAATATGAGCCACGAAATTCGTACCCCGATGAACGCAATCATTGGTCTTTCGACCATTTTGGCACGGAGCGAAGGGCTGTCGGATGATCAGCAGGAGTTTATCAAAACGTTGCGATTATCTGCCGATTCTTTATTAGAATTAATAAATGATTTGCTGGATATTTCTAAAATTGAAGCGCGAAGTATTGAACTGGAAAAAATCCCTTTTGATATAGTGCAAACCATTGAAGAAATTTCCAATATGATGGAAATGCGCGCTCAGGAAAAAGGCTTGAGTTTTACCACATCTATTGTCTGTAGACCGGAGCCGCAGCTAATGGGAGATCCGGCGCGATTGAAACAGGTGGTGCTAAATCTTTGCAGCAATGCCGTTAAATTTACTGAATCAGGCAATATTGACGTTGGGCTATCCTGTTTGCCAGCTGATAATGAAAACAAGCAAATCGTCACCATTACGGTAAAAGACACCGGCATTGGAATTGCTGAAGACAAACAAGAAATGATTTTTCAGCAATTTGTTCAGGCAGATTCCAGCATTAACCGCAAATATGGCGGAACAGGGCTTGGGCTTACAATTACAAAAGCCCTCACGGAAATTATGGACGGTACACTAGAGCTGGAGAGTGTCGAAGGAGAAGGGGCTACCTTTACCCTTACCGTACCATTTACTATTGGAAAAAGAGAAAATATGGAAAAAACGCTGGATAACCCAACCTATACACCATCAGAAAAAACTGGCAAACGCGTATTGATCGTTGAGGACTATGCGGCGAATGTGCTGGTGGCACAATTATACCTTGAATCCTTTGGATATGAGTCGGATGTCGCAAATAATGGCTTTGATGCGGTTGAGAAAGCAAAAGAAGGAGGGTATATAGCGATTTTAATGGATGTGCAAATGCCCGAGCTTGATGGTTATGGAGCTACACGTATGATTAGGGAGTATGAAAAAGCCCATAATAAGCCGCGTAGCATGATTATTGGTATGACAGCCCATGCGCTGACTGGGGACAGAGAACGTTGCATCGAAGCGGATATGGATGATTATTTATCAAAACCGTATAATGCTAACGATCTTGAAGAAAAGCTTAGGCAAGCGGCACTTATCAACAAGGAATGAGAATCGTGAAGGTCGTGCCGGCCTGAGCAGTAGAAGTTACTGTAATTTTTCCTTCATGTGCGGCCACAATCTGGCTTACAATATACAAGCCCAACCCTAAATTACGTGTTGGCTCGAGTGAACTGGGCAAAGAGTATTTATCAAAAATATTCTTTATTTTGTTTTCAGGTATTGCTGAGCCTTTGTTATGCACCTTAAAGCACACTGAATTTTCTGAGCAGAATGCTTCTAGCTGAATCGCTTGAGATTTGTCACCATGCTGAATGGCGTTACGCAGTAAGTTTGCAAGCATTTGCTGAATACGCATACTGTCTAAGGCACAGGAAATTTCATTTGCTACTGAAAGTTGAATATCTACTGTTGGGTAGGCTTGGCGCGTTTCTTCTACAGCTTCGTTGCATAATTTCCTGATTTTGCAAGATTCTTTGTAAATAGAAAGCATGCTACCCATTTGAATACGGGTAAGCTCTAATAAATTATCGGTTATTGCGCCAATATGCAAAGCACTGCGCTTTATTTCTTTTGTAAGCGTGAGTTGCTTGTCGGTTAATTCTCCCATGCGTACCAGCATATCTGCCATGCCGCTAATTGCGCCAAGAGGGTTGCGTATGTCATGGCCTAAAATGCCTAAGAAAGTAGTGCGGGCATCTTCAATAACTTCGTGATAGCGCTTAAGGGATTCTGCCTGCACTTCATCTATCGCTTCATTAAAGCGGATAATGTCATAATAATCCTGTAGTTCAAAGCTATTAATATGCTCTTGCCATCGCCCCAGAATATTTGCGCGTAAAAACCGATATTCAGCATTCAGGCTAACAATATCCAGACCTTGCTCTACACGTAATTCGCCATGATTATGTGCTGTGGTATTGGTCGCGTGAGGGGCTTTATCACCTTTTGACTTTTGTTCTTGCTCAAGCGAGCTTTGCTTGCTTTTCATATCCTGCGCAACATGCAGTAATATAGACTGCATATCATTACGGATCGCGCTTCTGGATTCGTTATTTAAGGCAGGAAAATACTCACACAAATAATGTTCGTAATCCAGCATTACATCATTTACGGAAAAGCAGATAAAATCAGATAATCGCATGATCGTGGCGCTCAAATAAAATTAAATATATGTATTATTCATATTTCAGCGGATAATTGTGCTAATATCATTTGGCACCCTAATACAGGTTGTTATACCCAAGTATTTACTTCTCTCGGAAGTGGTATCACCCTCAATATGCGGCCAAACTATAGCGCATAGAATAAAAAATCAAAAGTTTTTGTCAGTTTTTTTTACCTACTCAGATAGACGGCGGGTAACCTAGTGTAATTCATTACATGTTAGGCGGTAAATGGGTGTCCAATAAACCAATGTAACATTCTTTACTTTTCATGAAAATTGCGTTTGGCAATATAAGACCTGTGAGAAGCCATGATTGAATGAAGGCCGCCACAATTACACCAAGACCAAAAGCAGAAATGAACTGAATAATCGACATTTTTTAATAAATAATCAAATTTTGAAATACGTAGAAAAGAAGGAAAAATGGTGCCAGATGGTAAACGATATTCGAACTGATCAGAAGGATAAAATCCTTATCTTTCAAATACCACCGCTTTTTCAAGCTGCTTTTGCAGCATAAAAGCGAAACACGAAATCCTATAGAAAAATCGATCTTCACGCCTTCCAGGGTTGCAAGCCTTAATTTATGCTGAACATCAAAAGCAAATGAGGTCGCACATGCAAATTAATGAAGCATCCGCTTATCGAAAAGCATTTATCCAGTATCTCCGTAAAGGTACGTCGATTGAAATATCATTGAAAGCAGCGAAAGACGAAAAACCCACGACACATTATATTTGGCGTACCAGTGGTGACAGCAAAGTGCGCGCATCACATGCTGCTAATAATGGAAAAATCTTTAAGTGGGATAATCCGCCCGAAACTGGCCATCCAGGTGAAGATTATAACTGCCGTTGCACCGCTGAGCCGTATGCTCCGGAAGTGAGTGAATCATCATCGCAACATGTGACAAGTATTGTAGATGAGGGATTGCGTCGCTGGGCATGGTATGATTTTGTGCTGCACTATTATTTGGGTGGAGGGAGAGCGATTAGATTATCCCATGTTGGACACCTACAAGATGTGATTAATGCTTCACGAGAACATGTATTCAAAGGCGTTGAGCGGCAGGTATTCAGTGACGCACGCGAAATCATTTCTGGCAGCTTGAACAATACATTTGAAAATACCTACCCATTTTATTCTGTTTCATTTATTCATGGCAGATCAAGCGTGGAAGGCCGTTACAACGGTTCTGTCATTCGCAAGGGACATGCACTACATATCAATGTGGAGACGGTGTACAATTTCAGCGATGTATTTACAGATCCACTGGACATACGTGAACGGGAAAGCGGCAGCTCTGATCCACGCGCTATTGAAGCAAATGAGTTGATCGACAGCGAGGTTGGTGGGCAGTATTATGATATCGTCGATAGCTGGATGACACGTTTGAAAGCGATTATACACATAGATGCTAATAAAAGTGGTTACAGTGAATAAATGAAAAACATTTTAAAAAAAACCTGGGAGCTTATAAAAATAGGGCTGATGCTACTTGGAGCATTGGTGGTTATACACGTAACCATTCTATTGATTCATAATGCCACCAATGAACCAACTCCGCCACCAAGCGGGTGGAAGCCTTTACTAGGTGATGATAATTATGAAGAATACCTCCAAAAGTTAGAAGATAAGCAAAAACATGGTGAAGAAGGTTCACAGAAAGAACTGAACTAAATCAGAGCCCATTTAAGTGAAATGCCTATAAATTCCAAGGTATTAGTCACTTTTTAGGTGAGATTGGGCATCCAGAACGAATTCCGAACCCGCAAAGAATGCAAGCATAGCAATGATTTAAGTGCTCACAAGATTTAGAGGAATGGTAAATGGTGCCAGCTGGTAAACTCTATCCGAAATGATGAGAAAGAAAAAATCCTTGTTTTTCAAATACCGTCATTTTTCAAAACATCATTTTCTAAAAGTATCCCATCGCTGGCAGCATAGTTGATTAATTGTGTTCAAACATAATTGATATTGTTTGTAGGGTATACACCAAATAATATTGCAGAATGACTTATTTTGTAAAAATTGAAGATATCCCCCAAGATTACCATGAGCATCTGGATGGCATGGCATTAACTGATGAAGAAAAAATTCAACTAACAAACAATCTGCATAACATCGTCCACTATTTCATGGATAAGGCATTTGGTACCGGTCAATTTTCTGACAAAGATTACGACCCGGCAGAATGGCGAGAAAAACAGAAAAAGCGGCATGAGGAGAACGACAAAAAAACTCCGGAGCAGTTTTACAAAGAAGGTTACGATTACTGGAAAACTAAATACTGGAACTATTTTGAGAAAATGCATGGTGCAGAAGCGGCGGAGGCAAGGTGCGCTGAACATGCTCAGAAATGGATGGAACGCTCACTGGAAACTCGGAAAAAATGGCTGGAGTTTAAAAAGAAGTTATCAACAGTGTCTCCGAATAAAAAAGCGGGTAAAAAATAAAATGCCAACTGCAAAAAAAGATGAAATTTTCCAACGGATAGTTGGGCATTTACAGAAGGAGTTTCATTATGATGATCAGACTGCAATCGAGGCAGCGAGGAATTGGATAAATTTCGCTGATCATCTTGTAAAAACATCGATCTCTATTGAGGAAAGGGAAAAGAATTCCCTCGCATCACAGAGCAAGTCATAGATGCGAGGGCGCTAAAAACGCTAGCGAGGTGTAATACCAAGCCCTTCCAGTCTTTGGGCAATTTGTGTTAGTGCCATCTTATATTGATTCCATAAGCTGGTGCGACCACGATTTGTTTCCCAGCAGATAACTTTCCAAGGTACACCAGCTGCACGTTTCCAAATCAGCTTACGCTCTGGAATATCTACCCAGACAATCCATTGCATGGTTTCTTCCAGTTTAGAAATATCTTCTGGTAATGCTTTCAGAGTGTTTGGCCCCGCTTTTTGCATGAGTAGCTCTATTTTTGAATAGCGGATATCCGGCCATAAATTGTAGTAACCCTGCGTCATAATGGGAGGAAGGCGTTTGAGTGTAATAAATGCCTCTTCGAAGCGTTTTTCCACGAGGTCAGCCGACCATTTTGATTGACGTATGGACGTAAAGACATCTTTAGGGACATTAGGACTTTTGATCAATTTCATAATTTTCTCCTTTATCATATTGATTGACCGAGGATTATTCCTCAAAAGGTATTTTAACTATGGCATTTGATATATCCATCACGCACGATCTCAAGAAATTGAGGCGGAGCTTAAATGCGCTTGAAACCAAGGTGGCACCGCAAGCTACGGTGCGTACCCTTAACCGTGTGGCGGCCAGCGCAAAAGTGGCGAGTGCCAGGCACATTGCCCCGCAAATGAACAGCAGGCAGGCTGCGGTTAAACGCCGCATCATCACGCAGAAAGCGAGCTTCAAACGGTTGTGGGCAACGCTAGTGGCGCGTGATCGTGCGCTACAGCTGATTGAGTTTGTGGTGGGCAGTAAGAAACCAACGCAGCAAAAGGGCGGCAAGCGTGGGCTGGTTAAGGTGAAGAAGTATGGCAAGGTGTCCACGCTACCCAACGCCTTCATCGCTCCGCGCAAGCGAGGCTCAAGTAAAACCACGGTGTACAGACGAAAGACTGCCAAACGCCTGCCACTCAAATTGTTGTACGGCCCTGGCATCATGCAGTTGTTTAAGCAGCGCGAGAACGATGCGATCATGCAGGCCAAGGTGCGTGAACGTTTCCCGATTGAATTCGCACGCAACCTGAACTTTTATATCAATCGATCAAAACGCCGCTGAACCTCTGCCAATCCCCTGGATTATCAGCAGGTACTCCCGACCCGTCCCCCTGCGGGTACGCCGAGGGCGCGGCGTTTTACTAGCCACAAATTCAGAAAAGCCATTTCGTTTCGTTTGGGCGACAACAAAACATTTATAAAACAAATACTTAACATTCGAAACAGCGAAATCGGCTTTTTGGGGGTCATTTCGCTACGCGTGTGTATGCACAGAATTTAACAGCAGAACAGGAAGATTCATGAAAGTAGAACTGATCGAAATTGGTCGGGTGGTTCCTTATGCGCGAAACCCCCGCCGCAATGACATGGCCGTAGCAAAAGTAGCGGCATCCATCAAAGAATATGGTTTCCGTCAACCCATCGTGGTGGATGAGGAAATGGTTATCATTGCAGGCCACACGCGCCTGCAGGCGGCGCAGACGCTGGGGTTAAAGAAAGTGCCGGTGCATGTGGCCACCGGCCTGTCGCAGGCGCAGATAAAGGCATACAGGCTGGCTGACAACCGCACCCATGAAGATGCTGAGTGGGACGAAGATCTGCTGGCGATTGAGCTTGGCGAATTGAACGAATTGGGATTCGATTTAGATCTCACCGGATTTGAAGCCGTGGAGCTGGAGCAGCTGCTGGATGGTGCATCACTCGATGGACTAACTGATGACGATGATATTCCAGAGGTGCCGGAGGTTGCGGTATCCAAAGAAGGTGATATCTGGCTGCTGGGTGATCACCGATTGATATGCGGCGATAGCACCAAAGCCAAAACCATGAAGGCATTGATGGGTGATGAGCTGGCCGACATGGTATTTACCGACCCGCCCTACAATGTTGATTATGGTCAGACCATGAAAGACAATGTACGCGGCAACAAACGAAAGATTAAGAATGATAATCTTGGTGCTGATTTTCAGAAGTTTCTGACCGATGCCTGCACCGAGATGGTGAAAGTCTGCAAGGGTGCTTTGTACATCTGCATGTCCTCCTCAGAACTCCATACCCTTCATCGTGCCTTTGCAGATGCTGGCGGGAAATGGTCAACCTTTATCATCTGGGGAAAGAATCACTTCACGATGGGGCGTTCCGATTATCAACGCCAGTATGAGCCTATTCTCTATGGCTGGCCGGAAGGCAATAAGCATTTCTGGTGTGGTGCGCGTGACCAGAGCGATCTGTGGCATTACGATAAACCAAAGACCAATGATCTGCATCCCACCATGAAACCAGTGGAGCTGGTCTGCCGTGGTGTGGAAAACAGCAGCAAAACAAAGGATATCGTGCTGGACAGCTTCGGTGGCTCCGGCACTACGCTGATCGCCTGTGAGAAACTGCAGCGTAAGGCGCGGTTGATTGAGCTTGATCCGGCCTATGTGGATGTGATTGTGAAACGGTGGGAAGAGTTCACCGGCAAGGAGGCGATCCTGGCCGGTGAGAAAAAGCCGTTTGCTAAAATAGCGAAGGCTCGTTTTGGTTAAGTGCAATCAAACCATTGTTGGCAGGTTGCCAGCAGATGGTTGTAATCGCCGGAGGTGGCTTCAGCTTGAAATCCATCCTGCTCTTCCTTGGGCAGATCTGCTTGCCGCGCTGCGCGGAGGCATGTGCCGAGGATAGCAAAGGCGTTACCGTCACCGCCCACCAGTTGCACTTGGATATCGGGGTATTTGATCATGCGATTCTCCATGATTATGCCTCCTTTGCAATTTGATAGACACGGTTGCCATCGCTGTTCAGCCATACATCAATGTCGATTTGCTTTTTGCGGCGCATGTTTGACAAGTGACCGCGTACTGAATGAGCCTGCCAGCCGGTGGCTTTTTTGAGCTGCTCCAGGGTCGCTCCTTCTTCGCGCTCCAGCAGAGCATTGATGGCTGACTGTTTGGTTTCGCGTTTCGGCTCCTCGGTTGGCGTTGCATGCTGTTGCGGTGCGTTGCTTGGTGTTGCCTCGCGTTGCACCGTGTTGCCTGCCGCTGCCAGTCCTGCATCGGAGATAAGGTAAACCTCTTTGCTATTATCGGTGAAGCGTTTGTTGATTAGCCCCTTGCCCAGCATAGAGTCGATGCTCTTCTGCCGAATCATGGGGTTTTTAATATCCTGCATAAAGCTAGTAACACAGGTTATGGGTGTTTTAG
>JAKUPQ010000029.1 GCA_022450665.1 Alphaproteobacteria bacterium
GGCCAATGCTTGCTAATATAGCCGTAGCGTATAATAAAATGGTTTACTAATGCGAAAAGTTGTTGCTGGGCATAGCCGTCTTCGATCAATGAGGTTTCGGCGCTGCTGAGTGTGACACCAACCCATTGCTTACTGATTTTCCCTACAGGGATACTGTAGCTGTTGGTGATGCCAGATTGCTGATACAGCTTCATAATGGCTTGCTGTTCTGGCGCAAGAAACTCTAATTGTATTTGCTTGTGAGTAAAAGGGTTATTTTGGGTAAAGAAGAGGTGTAAAACCGGATCAGCGATTTTTAGGTTGCGCTGGTTGTAATGGTTGTAAAAGTCTGTATTTGCACGAAAATTAAGCGCGTTAGGGCCAATGTCCGAGTAACATATAATGCGCTCATAGCCATAGCTGCTTATGGCATGCGTCATTATGTCTTTCAGCATATCAAGTGAGTGTATGCCCCTCGTGACATCTATAAAATCATCTATAACCACAATTTTCCCTATATCTTAGCCGCAATTAGCATAGCTTAAGCTATTTTTTTAAATGCGCCATTAGGGAACCCCCTAGGGAATCGGTAAATAAAAAATTGGAGACCGCAGCCTTATGAACGTTGTCGCTAAGGGAGTAACGACATCTGCAAAGTACATTCAGGCTGCGGCCAAAGACGATTATTTAGGCGTAATCTCACTAATTTACAAAAAATACACCAGCCCAATAAGAGAAAGTAAAAACCATGTCAGAATGGTGTATCTTGTAATAAGCATCTGCATTGCAAGCTCCTGAACATCTATTCAATGTTCCGGTTTTTCCACACATCGCTAGCCATAGCTGTGGAGGGGTTTGTTATCTATGATGTGACTATGCCATAGACGACGCAAAGATATAAGCTAGGGAACACCCTAGATTAGAAATATTCTTAACTACAAAAAATGCAGCGCTTTAGAAATTGGTTAGATCAGGCGCGAAGGTGCTGATATTCGGGGTGTTTTTCCAGCCACGACGCAGCATAGCTACATATTGGTCGGATTTTTAGATTCTCAGTTTCGGCAATCTGCATAATGCCTTGCATAAGCTTTCCGGCAGCGCCAGTGCCACGCAGCTTGGGTGGCGCTTCAACATGGGGAATATGAATAATATTGCCGTCCAGACGATAATCAGCGAAAGCAATATGCCCATCTATTTCCAATTCATAGCGGTTTTTTTTGGTATTATTGGTGATAGGCATAGCAAGTTCCTTGTTTAGCGACTGGCTAGCAATTGTTCAGCCAGCTTCTTAGCGGCGTCAATACTGCTCACCTTGGCCAGTAAGCGAATGTTGTTGTCGCGGCGTGCACGCATGTATTGATCGAGGCTTTCCAGTCCACCGGTAATGCCTATGCCGCCATCATCGCGGCCAGCATGAATTCCTTCGGGAGAAAGGTCTTTAGGCGGGCCATTGTGAATAAGCGAACCCAGATTAGTACCTTGCATATACGTGCATAATTCGTGGATGTGGTCGTTATCACAATAAAACCCACTCGAAAGATGCTCTGTGCTGCGGTTGGTTTTTGCAATAGCATCATTCAGATCGTCAATAATATCCAAATTCGCGATGGGTGCAAAAATCTCATCCTGGTGCATCAATTGTTTTTTATCTTCGCTAACATTTTCCCATATCACCAATGCCGGGCTCATGTAATAAGCATTAGGAAAACGCTCGGTATAAACACGATTGCCACCAATAACCCGCGCACCTAAATCGCGGGCTTTTTGCAGATATTCCTGTGCGTCCTTAAAACCGCCTTTATCAATAGCTCCAATATCCGTTTTTTCATCGAGTGGATTGTCTATGGCGCCATTTTCATTATTAGCGGTTGCAGTATAAGAAGCAACGGCCAGTTCTTTCACGGTTTCGTATATGTCCTTATGCACCATCCATCGGCGCGGTGAGGTACAGCGTTGGCCGGAATTACTTTTGTTGCCCTCGGCGAGGTCTGCGACAACCTTTTCGAGTCCACCTTTGAGATTGGCAGCCGAAGGCATTATCACGGCTGGGTTATTACCTGCGAGTTCTAAAATAGTGTGCTCAAGGCTGCGATCTACTTCCATGCGGTACTCGCGGAATATTTTACCCGCTGATTTGCCGCCAACAATTCTGAACGCCGTGCAAGCATGCGCCCATTGTTCAATCACATTGCGGCCACTGATGATGCCAAAGCTGTTTTTGAGGCGGCGCACGATAATTTCATCACTCAAATCCACACCGTAATGGCGGGCGGTGTTTGCCCATTTATAACTTTCAAAGCGCTCTGCCATAAGGTCGAGTGCTTCGTTTTCGGCTTTTTTGCGTATGTATAAAAAAGAGGGAGATTTTGATGGCACTTTGCCAATAAATCCGTTGCCGCAAACACGACTGGCTGCAATGTCTGGCACAGCAAGCGCGGCGGGGTAGTTAAAGCCGTTGGTGCTGCCGCAAATACCAAGTCCAGTAGAGCGCTGACCCTGATAGAAATAAATATTTTTTGCATCTTCAGGCATATAAGCAATTTGATTAAGGTAATATTTCCGACCCAAATCATCCACCACAAACGTGCCGGAAAGATAGCGTTCCACCTCAGGTGAGGCTGCCCATTTATCCCATTGAATTGTTTTGGCAAATTCAGAGCCCGCTTTGCCGACCTCTAAGGTTATAGCCAGATCGATTGCAGCTTTATACTGGGGGCCAATTTCTTCTGCCATAATGCGGAAAAAAGCCTGACGCCCCATAAGCGGCATGGCGTTCCACAATTCAGCGCCACGCTTGGCTTTGCCGTGAATTACATCATATTCTGAGTAGGTGGTGTCGGGTAGGCTATACATGGCTACGCCATTAATAAAACTGCGCACGGTGGTGGCATCTTTTGTGCCAGGTTCCGATGCAGGGACATTACACGCCAACATAAATTCGCGGGTTTGCTCTGCAAATGCGGCGGTGTCCGATTCTGAAAACTCAAGCAGTTTTGCGCGAAGCTCTGCCACCTGCTGTGCATTACGAATATCAATATCGGTGTGGCGCACAATTTGGTTCATAGCGACAATATCCTATCTTTTTTTGGTAGATTATGGCCAAAGGTATAACCCTAAACCTCGCTATGCAGCAAGCATTTTACATAAAATTGTTGCACTGCACTCGTGTTTATATTGATTCTAAACGAGTTGTGGCGTTATGGTGACAGCTAATTAATAGATGGAGTAACTATGTCTGTTTTGTTCGATCCGTTGCCCGTAGGCGATTTAGTATTGCCCAACCGTATTATTATGGCACCATTAACGCGCACGCGTGCAGACAATGCCGAACGAGTACCCAATGCTATGATGGTGGAATATTATCGCCAGCGCGCAGGGGCGGGGTTGATTCTTACCGAAGCCACCAGCGTATGTCCTATGGGGGTGGGGTATCCCGCAACGCCGGGCATATGGTCGGATGCGCAGATAGAAGGGTGGCAAAAAGTAACGCAGGCTGTACATGATGAAGGCGGGCGGATATTTTTGCAGTTATGGCATGTGGGGCGCATTTCTCACCCAGATTATCTGGATGGGAATCAGCCGGTGGCACCCAGTGCCATAGCCGCCGAAGGGCATGTGAAGCTTATGCGTCCAAAACGGGAGTATCCAATACCACGCGCTTTGCAACCGGATGAGATTACACAGGTGATTGCGGCCTATCGCAAAGGCGCAGAGAATGCCAAACTTGCAGGGTTTGATGGGGTGGAAATTCATGGCGCAAACGGCTATTTACTCGATCAGTTCTTGCAAGATAACAGCAACCAACGCGATGATCGTTATGGTGGATCGCTAGAAAATCGCGCACGCTTAATGCTGGAAGTGACCGATGCGGTAGTGGATGTATGGGGCAAAGGCCGCGTAGGTATGCATCTTGCACCGCGTGGCGATGCGCACTCCATGGGCGATAGCGATAGATTCTCTACCTTTTCGTATGTGGCGCATGAGCTGGGTAAGAGAGGCATAGCATTCTTATGCGCCCGTGAATTTCGTGATGGCGATTGGTTGACACCTACCCTCAAAAAAGCATTTGGCGGGGTGTATATTGTGAATGAAGATTTTGATAAACATAGCGCAGAAATGACGTTAGCCAGCGGTGATGCGGATGCGGTGGCTTTTGGTAAATTATTTATAGCCAACCCCGATCTACCACAACGTTTTGCCATGAATGCGCCACTAAATACTCCTGATAACGAAACATTTTATACCAGAGGCGAGGCGGGATACATAGATTATGCGCCTATGAAGCCAATTTCAGCTTAAATAAAAAATCGCATTGTCGTAATAAAATTGCCTGAAAGTCACAAAAATTGCTTTGCTTGGCGGGGCTTTGCAAGTATAAAACGCGCATAATAACAATAGTATTGGCAGCGATTTACCATGCAGAGTCCACAACCCGACGCCTCATCGTTACGCAGCTTTGGCTTTATCTGGGCCGTGGTGTTTGCGGTGATATCTCTTTGGCCGTTAATGAGCGGCGGAGAGCCTCGCATTTGGGCGCTTATTGTGTGCGCCGCGTTTGTGGCGCTGGCTGTAATATTTCCGGCAATATTTCATCACAGCCGCTTTTATCAGGGGTGGATCAAGTTTGGTGAATTTCTAGGGCTTATCAACTCACGCATAATAATGTTTATTATGTTTGCATTTATTTTTGTGCCTGTAAGCATGATTTTTAAATTAATTAAGCGCGATCCGTTGCATCGCAAACCTGACCCGCAGGCAGAGAGCTATTTTATTATGCGTGAAACACAGCCCAATGCGATGCATCATCAATTTTAATATTTAGGTATTA
Organism: Alphaproteobacteria bacterium; assembly: GCA_022450665.1. GTDB lineage: Bacteria > Pseudomonadota > Alphaproteobacteria > Rickettsiales > VGDC01 > JAKUPQ01. The sequence goes on from JAKUPQ010000029.1 coordinate 4,808, forward strand.
ACCATGTCTGAAATTATCGGCGAAATCTGGTGTTTTCTGAAAATACGCAAAAAATTCTGGCTGTTGCCCATTATTGCGCTGCTTTTGCTGCTTGGCTCCTTATTGGTGCTGGCGCAAGGCTCTGCGGTTGCTCCGTTTATTTACACATTGTTTTAATTGATCATGGCCGCTGCTGCTGCATTTCGAAAAATAATAGGCGCAACGGCGCTGGTATTGGTGTCGGTAATAATCACGCTGGCATTGGCCGAAATGGTGCTGCGATTTACGCCCTATGCCAAATTGCGCGTACCTAACTATACCTATCCTGAAGATTATTTTGTGGCGGATGATGTGCTGGGTTACGACATCGCGCCAAATGTGCAAGGAAAAAGCCACAGCCTGCCTGCAATGCCTTATGAACTTTTTTCTAACCGCTATGGCTGCTTCGATTATGACCGCGATGTGCCGCAGGATTATACTTTGATTCTGGGTGATAGCATGACATGGGGATATGCGCCATTAGAGAAAAAGTGGACAACGCGCCTTGAAGAACTTTCGGGTGAATTCATGGCAAAGTGCGGTGTCACGGGCTATGGTACAAAACAAGAATTGCTAAAGGGCAAAAAAGTTATCGAGCAAATTGGCCATACCCCCAAGCGTATCATCGTGATGTATATCGTTAATGATCTGAATGATGATTACCTCATGCCGCAACGTACGGTGTATGGTGGTAAACTGATTAGCTGGATTAATAATCTGGATTTAAAAACCGGCGAAATCAACCGCCGTAGCGCCGATGAAATTGCCAGAAAAAATGCGAAATATAAAGACGGTACATGGTCGAATACTATGCGCGAATGGCGGCATGGATTAGTGGTGTATCGTTTATTTAAAATTGGTAAAGAGCGATTTTCGGATAGTATAGCACAAATTGAGGAGCCGGTTATCGAAGCGCAAGCCATGCGTAATGCCGAGCCTCAAAAGCCGCAGTTATCCGCGGCATCAGAATCAAAAGAACTGCCGGAGACTAAAACCGAATCAGTATATCGTATTACGCTTGCTGGCTATCTCGACACAGATCGCCCGTGGTTTAATGCAGCTATTGATGCTCATAAGCAAAATATTCTGTCATTTATAAGCTATGCCGACAGTATAAACGCAAAACTGCTGTTTATAGACCCTTATGGCTTGTTGCAACATACGCGGTTTGACGCCGTACGCACGGCATTTGCTGATGCGCCGCGCCATAGCTATTATAACCTGCAAGACGATTACTATCCGTTTGATACATGGGAGAATGATGCCCATTGGAATATCATAGGCAACCAAACAGCGGCAAAACATATTCATGCGCATGCGCAGGCGATAGATTTTTATAAGGACTAATTATGTATATTCTTGGCATTTCAGCCTATTATCACGATTCAGCCGCCGCCCTTATTCACGGGGAAACCATCGTTGCCGCTGCTCAGGAGGAGCGTTTTAGCCGCAAAAAGCACGATCCGGGTTTTCCGCTACACGCGGTGCAATACTGTTTAAAAGAAGCGGGAATAACATTAGACGAAGTAGAATATATTGGATTCTACGATAAGCCCTTACTTAAATTTGAACGTTTATTAGAAACCTATCTCACAGAAGCGCCTAAAGGTTTTAAGTCGTTCATGATGGCAATGCCATTATGGCTAAAAGAAAAACTATTTCTGAAAGTTACCCTTTGCCGCGAATTGGTTAACCTTACACCAGGCAGTGCGGCTATGGGAAAACAGGCACGTAAAGCGCTAGAAAAATCCTATGGCAAAAAAATATTATTTGCAGAACATCATGAATCTCATGCGGCAAGCGCTTTTTATCCTTCGCCCTTCGATGATGCTGCCATTTTAACTATGGACGGAGTAGGCGAATGGGCAACTACTTCCATCGCCCATGGAAAAGGCAACGAACTGCGAATTTTAAGCGAAATTCATTTTCCACATTCGCTGGGATTGCTTTATTCAGCTTTCACATATTATTGCGGGTTTAAGGTAAATTCTGGTGAATATAAGCTTATGGGGCTAGCGCCATATGGCGCGCCTAAATATGCCGATTTGATTCGTGACAAGTTGATTGATATTAAGCCGGATGGATCGTTTCGCCTGGACATGCGGTATTTCAATTACGCCACAGGTTTAACAATGACCAGCAGCCGGTTTCATGAATTATTTGGCCAACCGCCGCGCAAATCCGAAACCGAATTGGGGCAGTTCCAGATGGATCTGGCGGCATCAATTCAAGTGGTTACCGAAGAAGTAGTGTTAAAGCTGGCTAAAACTGCATTGGCACAGGCCGGAAGCAAGAATTTGTGCTTAGCAGGAGGCGTAGCACTCAATTGCGTGGCGAATGGAAAAATTCTGGAACAGGGCATTGCAGAAAAACTCTTTATTCAGCCGGCGGCTGGTGATGCGGGTGGCGCGCTGGGAGTTGCGCAAAGTATTTATTATCGCCATTGCCTGCAACCGCGCCATTGTCACGAAGGCGGCAAAGACAATATGCGCGGCTCTTATCTGGGCATTGGCTACACCAATGATGAGGTGCAGCGCTATTTGGATGATATTGGTGCGGTATATCATAAAGTGTCTAATGATGCAGCGCTATATGATCAGGTGGCTACATCAATAAATGATGGACAGGTAATTGGCTGGCATCAAGGACGCATGGAATTTGGCCCTCGCGCATTGGGAGGACGCAGCATTATTGGGGATGCACGCAATACCGATATTCAATCAACCATGAATCTAAAAATAAAATTCCGTGAGTCGTTTCGTCCATTTGCTCCCGCAGTATTGCGAGAGGATGTTACACAGTATTTTGATGTGCCGGATGTAGATTCTCCTTATATGCTTATTGTCGCGCCAGTTGCAGAAAAGATATGCAAAGAAGTAAATAATGAAAATCTGTTTGGCATTGAAAAGCTGCACCAAGTGCGTTCGGATCTGCCAGCGATTACTCATGTGGATTATTCGGCGCGCATACAAACGGTGCATGCGGATACGAACCCACGCTTTTATGGTTTAATCAGTCGCATGAAAGCGATAAGCGGATGTTCCGTAGTGGTGAACACCTCATTTAATGTGCGCGGCGAGCCGATTGTGTGCAGCCCGCAAGATTCGTATCGCTGCTTTATGCGTACCCAGATGGATATGCTGGTGATAGAAGATTTTATTTTGTATAAAGCCGAACAGCCCGCCTTCAACGACAATGAAGACTGGCAACAAACCTATGCATTAGACTGAGGTTTGTCCAGCCGCCAATTTCTGCCATTCAGCTTCTATTTGCCGTATTGGCTGATAGGGGGTGACTTCACAGGAAGGCGCTTCCATAGCGTCGTAGAGCGCTGCAAGTAATGCATCTGCATCTTGAGCTGCAATAGTGGTGATGTGTGGTAATGATACTGTGGCCATTGCCGGAGAGCTGCGGGTAATCACGGGTTTACCGCAAGCCAGCGCTTGATAAACTTTGTTAGGAATAACTTGTGCGGCTTTTTCGCTTGCACCAAAAATCCCCAAACATATATCCGCATCGTGAATATAGCGGTGTAATTTAGAATACTCTACCCAAGGCAACCATGTGCAATTGGTGAAGCTTTGAGTGGCAAATTGCGCTTTTAGTTTGTTTGCTTCCTGCCCGCTACCAATCAATGTCCAGCGTAGCATGTCACGTTGAGGGTGGTGTTGATTGCGTTCAATTGCCTGTAAAATAGTTTCCATGCCATGCAATGGAATACATTGACCATAAAACAACACATGAAACGGGGTGTTTTTTTGATTATGGAGGGCAGGGAAAAAATATTTTTCTTCCGCTCCTACGGCGATAAAGGTGATTTTGTTTTTAGGAATATGGAATATTCTTGCGATATAATTCGCATGCGCCTCTGTATCTAGCACGACAATATCAGCCATTTTACACGCCATCCATTCTGCTGCATATAATGCCCATGCAAGAGGATGCCATGCCGATAAAAGCTGCCGATCATGTATTGTGGTATCATATGCAGACAAAAACATATCCCACACAATGCGTGCGCGCCTGATTTTGGCAAAAGGCCATAATATAATAACATCCAATATGCCCATATAACCTATCACTACAGTGCTGCGGCGTGGTGCGCGCATATAATTTGTAATAAGCCGTGGATAGGCTACAGCAATTCTCCAGATGTGCTGTATGCGTTGGCCAAAGCGCAATTGAGATTTATCTTCCACGCCCTGCCATGGATTTCTGGCAATTTCTATTACATCGAAATGCTGCGATTTATGCAGCGCGTCGCGCATTATACGCACACGGGGTTTTCCAATGTCAAAGCTGCCAAAAAGAATGATTTTTTGTCTGTGCATAATGATTATTCATAGACTATGTTGGGAGTGCATCCTAGTATTTCGTTCACAACCCCGCTTAATACCTGCATATTCCTTGCTATATAGGTTAATAGTTTCATGTCGCACAAAACATTGCTGTGGTCAGGCGTATGTCTTTTACTAATCGTGCAGTTTTGCGCTGTGTGGTGGTTAACTCCTGCAAGCTTTTTTATTAGCGACGAGATCACCTATTTCCTAATGGCGCATTCTATGGCAGAGGAGGGGAGTCTGCATCTTTGGAATGGTTATAATGAATACCCCTCCTTGTCGCTGATATTGCCACAAACTTCTCCACTCTATGAACAGATTTATCCAAAATATCCTTCGCTCTATGCGTTTATTGCGGCGCCATTTTATATGACATTTGGCTTTAAAGGATTGTTTCTGCTCAATGCTTTGGCGTTGGTGGGAATAATCTGGTTAACACAGCGTATTACCCACATGCTGTTTGATTCAGTTGCAACGGGCTGGCTGGCTGCTGGAATTTTGTTGTTTGGCACCTATATCTGGCCGCAATCACAAGCGATATGGCCGCATATTACCGTTATATTTTTTATACTTGCTGCCTGCTATGCTGTGGTAAAGGCATGGATGTTGCCCGTTGAAAATGCTGCATATCCATTGTTGGCAGGGCTATGTTTTGCTATCGCGCTGGCAATACGCCTTGATAGTATTTTAATTGCTCCATTATTGGCGGCGCCGTTTTTATACGTCCGGCCAATCCGTTGGAATGCCTTGCTTGCAATTGGAATGATAAGTTTTTTAGGTGTGATCTTTCTGGCAGTTACAAATTTCAGTAAATTTGGCAGCTTAATGCCACTGGATTATGGGCACACTATTGGTGTGCGTATTGAAGGGAAAGATTTCACGCGCTTATCGCCTTCGTTTCTCGTGCCACTGGCAGTGTATGCATTTGTATTTTTCAGTAGTTTTATATGGATAAAAGGTCAAAACACGTCATGGCATAAGCGTGTTTCGCTTAATCACTATGCCGCTATATGGATTTTGGGGGCAATAACTTTATGTGCCTTGTTCTGGCCACAAACACGATTAGCGCTGCTGGGTTTTGAAGACATTATATGGAATCTGCAAAAACAAGGCGGATCGATACAAAGCGCACGCTCTACGATGAGTTATACCGAGTCAGGTGTATATTTATATTCCGGCGAAATGAAGCGCGCTTTTGTGCAAAGCTGCCCGTTTATATTTATTGGCCTTATACCATTCTTTTTGCGCAAGCATATCAAATCAGAGCATCGCATCAAACTATGCTGGGTGTGGGCCGGAGCCGCAATGTATATGGTGTTCTATGGCACGCTTAAATGGGATGGCGGCTATGGGTACAACATGCGTTATTTGTTGCCGGCATTGCCGTTTATCGCAATAGCTGCAGCATTTAGTTTGCACCAATTATGGCAATTATGGCGCATAACGCTGAAAAAAACAGATGTTCTTTTGGCGTTGATTGCGGGGTTATGTGTGGTAGCGGTTGTACTGTGGCTACGTGAGCAAGAGCTGCAGCAACGTATCGAAGTATTGCAAACGGGTGCCATGCTGGCGGCAATCGGGGTGTGTGTAATGTTGACGCTAGCACATAAAATTGCAGTTCTGCGTCGCTTCGCATTGATTGTTGCAACGGCAAGCGTGGCGTGGGGAGGAGCAACGGCCATGTTGCTGCATTATCCATTGTATCAGGAGCGCCGCGCCGTTACATTGAAAAATGCAGAAGAAATGCGCACAACCCTTGCGTCGGATGCTATGTATATTGGGCCACAATGGCAGGTTTCAATGCAGCCCGTATGGGGCAATAAAATACGAGTGTTAAACACGTTCTTGCAAGATGACAAGGAAATAGAAGCCGTGATTAAGCAGCATTTGGCATGGGGTGTGGCGGTGTATGTTGCACCAAATCATGCGCAGGATTTAATTCGTAAATTAGCGCGTTGGGAGCTGCACAGTGTGCGTATGCCTAATGGAATAATTGAAATTAAATCAGGAGCGCCTTCATGAAGGTTTTTGTGCAAATTCCTTGCTATAACGAAGCGGATTCGATTGCGCAAACCATAGCAGACATTCCCAAAGAAATTGCAGGGGTTAGCGAAGTATCTGTAGTGGTTATAGATGATGGTTCAACGGATAATACTGCGGAGATAGCGTTGAAAAATGGCGCCGATCATGTGGTGCACCACCATATGAATTTAGGATTGGCTACGGCCTTCAAATCTGGGTTGGATTACTGTTTGGAGCAGGGGGCAGATATTATTTTGAATACTGATGGTGACGGGCAATATCGCGGTAAATATATTCCAGCATTGCTCGCACCGCTTTTGGAAGATAAAGCCGAGGTGGTGATTGGCAACCGTCAGGTGCATGAAAAAGAAAGCTATACCAGCTTTCATCGCCGCTTTCACAGGCTTGGGTCGCGGTTTATTAATTGCCTGCTTGGCGTAGATGTAGACGATCCCATCAGCGGGTTTCGTGCAATACGCGCAAATGTGGCGCGTCGGCTGAACATTCATTCTTCGTTTAGCTACACAACAGAAATGCTGGTGCAGCTGCGCTATTTAAAAATTCACATCATGAATATTCCGGTAACCACCAACAGTACTACGCGCCCCTCCCGATTATATAAAAAACCTATGGGATTTGTGGTGCTTACGGGGCTTACTGTGCTTCGTGCTTATGCGATGTATTTCCCACTACGCGCATTATTACCAATTGCGGGGTTATGCTTTCTGATTGGCACGATTCCTATTGTGCGCTTCTTAATAGCTTATGGCGCGGGCGAGGGAATGGGGCATATCCAATCGCTTATACTAGCAGCTATGGCGATTATTTTAGGCACTATCATCACCTTATTTGCCATGCTGTTCGACTTTCAGTTGCGGCAGAAATGGCGAAATGGTGCATAAGATAAAAGTTAGCATATTCATGCTTTTAAGCGTATAATAGCAAAGTCATGAATGCTTGCCGTACCGTTTAGCATATATTTTTGAATTTTAACGCTATGTGGTATTGTTTGGCAGCTTCGCGTGAAGACTGCTGCGCGCATAAAGATACGCGAAATATATATACAATAAAAATAAAAAATGTAGCTATGACAGAGCGATAGAATAATGAAATCAAAAAAACGCGCAAACTCACCACAAAGTTTACTGAATGCTATTAATGGCAGAGATAAAGATGGTAACTCCTTTGGTGCTCATAGAGAACTAAGCGTTGATCATCGGAATTTATCAGAAATTATAGTTGATTGGATGGACGGAAATATTGATGAATTTTTACAAGATTCATTGCTGAGTGATCAAGTAGATAAAGATGATTTCATCGATATAATGCGGCATAAAAAAAATCCATCCATTGAATTAGCTAACTACATTATCGCTATAAAATGCCCTGATAAAGGGGAGTTTATAAAAGCAAGGCCGCTTATTTCTAAAATGTTAGATGAAGATTTGCCGCAAGTTTCGCTACGCGATCCGGAAGCGCTTTATCATAAAAAATTACAACAATTCCTTGATGAAGATATTGTTGTTGATGAATGTGACTTTAGCCCAAAACAGTCACAAACAGATTTATATAATGTGATTGCTGGCAGATTAAATCAAATTGCTCCAAATGTGGATATTGATGCATCTTTAGGTGCGTTAGCGCATATGCTGGAATTGGACGAAGAGCAACTGCTGGGCAAAGCGGCGATGCCAAAAAAAGCAGATAAAGAATACTATGCCGCTCAGTTAAGTACGGCGTTGTTTCCTGAAGATGATGAGGCTTATCACCATTGCCATGATTTGGTGTTGGAAGCCTGGAATGATGCCAAGCCCGAACAAAAGCCTGCATTAGCGCAAATGATAAAATTTGTAAGATTGAGTTCCGGATACACTAGAGATGAAGTTGCAGAAAGCAAGAATTTGCGTTGGTATGGATATATTGAGAGTGGCGATAATGTGCCTAGTAAAAATTCTTTGCATACATTTGCACAGATTCTGCCCTTAAGTGCGCCGTATCTAGAGGCCGCATTACCTAATGCAAAAAAATATATAATGCGTTTGGAGTCTGAGAACTCCCATAGATTCAGAGATATAGTCAGCCACTGGCCAGAGGGGAGGGAAGAAAATTTTTTAAAAAATACCTCATTAGAGGGGCATATTACGTATAAGGACTTTGAAGCATTGATGGACGGAGAAAAATTGCCATCAGACGATTTGATGAAGTACTTAAAATCTATCACGCCGGATATAGGTAAGAAGAGTGGTTTTTATAAGAGTCTTTTAAATGCGGATAAAAGGTTTAACGAATACCGCAAGTTTGGTGCAGAAACTGTAGATATTAATGATAAAGAAGGGTTAATTTCTAAAAGAATTGATCATATAATAGAAAATACTCGCTGTAACCCTGGCGAGGCAGCGGTTGTATTTGCACAAAGGAGAAATTTAAACGCCACTATAACACCTTATCGGAAAACAAAATATATACATGAGGGGGTTACTGAAGTAATCACCAAGCATGCAAAGGCTCTTGGTGTGGACCCGATGCAATTAGGCGGATTAGAACCGTTGGAGGATACAATATTCCCTCCCTCACTAGCTATGCAATTGGCGGAAAAAGTTCATCCCGATTACGATCCGCATCATAGCGAAGTGGTCACCAGTGCTTTAGAAGTATGGGCGAATGCTGGCAAACCCGACATGGTTGCGCTTCCCAAAATTTTAACGCTTTTAAAAGGGAGTGCAGTTGGCGCAGAAAACCTGCCTGTAGAGCTAGATCAGATATTTCCGCGTAAAAATAAATTTATGGCTGATGAGGATATATTAGACCAATACAGGTCATTAGCAGGAAATAGCGAAGAGAAATTAGAAGGAGCGATTGACGAAGCAAAGGAATTTTTTGCTGCAAAGCGCACAGAGACAATTCGTCTGAAGAAAAGAGCGTTAAATACGCCAGAACACCACAGCATAGAACATGATGCTGCGCTGAAAAACCGCTATGCAAATGTAATGGAGGAGTTAGACCCGCAGATTCAAAAAGCAATTGATTGCAAAACTGCTCGTATAAATACCCATGAAGAAGGATTGCGTAAATTTGATGAGTTAGCAAAAGGTGTTGATGCAGTTGGAATGAAGCCCGAACAACTTGTTGGCATACTGAAGAATGCACAAATATGGACCTTTAGTTCCAAGACTCTTGTTGACAAAATTAACGCATTTATCACGTTATATGATCAGGGCGTGCTTGGTTTGGAAAATAAAACTGGCAGTAATGATACGTATGAGCCGCTATTTAATTTTTTGAAGCACAACAACTCAGTTTTAAAACAACCAGCACATATAATCCGGGAGTCAGGCGTATTGGCTGCGCTCGTCACAGAGAGTGATAAAAATTATTTTGTAGATAACAGTTATTTTGGCGATAATAATCGCTATTTCACAGATAGCGCTGCGTTTAAAAAAGCAATAAACTTATATCGTGAAGACATACTTAGTGGAGAAAAGCCAATCTCTGTGGATGATGTGGCTAATCAGCAAGATCCTGCTTCACAAAGCTTATGGGCAAAACGCATGGTGTTCGAAGCATTAGCTTCTGAGGGTATTTACGATATACGGGAAAAAGCAGATTCTTTTAGCTTGAAAAAGCATTTTTCAAAAGTATTTGATAAAAATCCAGACATTTTTTTTGCATCTACCGGGCTTAAGAATAAAATTTCAAGTAGAGAATTTTTGAGTATTTCAAACGGCAGAAAGAAGCCGAGTATGGGTATGCTAGATTATCTCGCTGAAGTTATGCCGAATGAGTTTGGAGATGAGAAGTATTATGCTTTGTTAAAAGAGGAAATTGAGAACTCTGAACTGCCGCAAGTTCAAGTTAAAGCTCCACACTCCTGGCAAGATGTGCGAGAGCGCCAGTTGCGGCCAGATAATCCATACAAAAGCTTTCCCCCTTCAGCTATAATACCTAAAAAACGTCCTGTTACTACCGTTGAAGAAGATCCTGCTAAGGCGCTTGCAGACATGCTGACTGAGGCTTCTATTAATATTACAAATGTGGCTGAAGATGATTTGCCACCCTCTGCTAAACACACCAATCGCGAGGCTCATAGAGCTACAGATAGGAATAATGGCCCCAGACGATGAAGGCCAACAAAAGGGGGCAGTCTGCACTGCCCCCTTTTTAGTAATTTGATAGCAAAATTTATGCGGCTTTGGTGTTTTGTGATTTGGCAGTCCACGCAAATTCGCTAAGTTCTTTGTTCAGTGGTGTATCGGCCATGTTGTTTATAAAGTTGGAAAGAGTTTTGGCGGCTAAACCAACCATAACCTCCAAAGCCTGTTGGCGGGTATAATCAGCGTCAAGAAAGCTTTCAATCTCCTGATTGCTGACATTACCTTTATTGCGTAGCAGGCTGCGAGTAAAGCTGGCTAGTGCTTCTAGCTTCTCATCTTCGAGGGGCTCACCATTGCGCAATGACTCTGCCACGCCATCATCAATAGACGCATCACTTTTAACAGCTGCTGTATGGGCAGGTACGCAAAAGTCACAGCCATTTTCGGTGCTGGCTGCCAAGAATACTACCTGACGCTGGGTCGCACTCAATGAGGTTTTTTCGAATTCGCTGGTTAATGCATCATAGCTTCTCACCACGCTGGGTGCTTCAGCAGCAACGGCGATAAAATTTGGAATGAATCCATATTTTTTCTTACTTTTCTTTAGTTCTTCATTGCCTTCTGCGCTAGCAGAATCGGCAGTGTGAATGGTAAAATTTTTCGAGGTCGTGTCAGACATAATATACTCCTGTATACAGTGAAGGGTTACGCGCCTTTGCTGGTTATGCATCGCAACATAATGCATATAAGCGCGCTATCAGGAATATTATGATAGTGATGATGCGTGTGGTGTAAGCGCTGCAATAGTAGCTTGGACATCGGCATCCATGGCGGTGTTTGCTATAATGGTAATACTGGCGGGGGTGTGGGGCACAGGGCGTCCGGTATGTGGCGATAGCAAATGATGGGCTTGCGCGCTCCATTGTGTGCCATAGCCGCCGGAGGTTGCCAGCGCTTTTCCTGCGGGAATGCTATGTTTTTTTGCGATTTTCCATGGCTGGCTAGCGGCGGGAACCCCAATTTGCCATTGCCTGCCGGAAGGGTGTAAGCCAATCGCCTGATTGTCGACTAAATTAACCAGCGGATTGTTGTAGCCATGTTTAGTAAGCAATGCGGCGATGCGGTCGGTTATATAGCCCTGTGCAATGCCGTTAAGGGTAATTGCCATTGGTTTTTGAATCGCAATATGCTCTGCATTAAACGTAATTTTGCGATAATCAACATACGGCAAAATTTGCGCAATATCTGCATCGGCAGGGCCTTGCACTGCGGCAGATTCCTGCTGAAAATGTTGATGATACAGCGCCCATAATGGCTGAATGGTAACATCAAATAGCCCATTGCTTTTTATGCTATATGCATTGGCTGAGGTGATAACCTCGATTAATTCAGGGGGAGGATTATTCAGGTGTTTGTGCGCGTTAAGCTGAGAAATCACTGAGTTAGGTTGATATAAGCTAAAAATACTTTCTAGACGTGCAATTTCGTTTACACATTCCTCTATCACTGCTTGCGCTTTAGTGCGGTTGGGGTGGGCGAGGGTGATCTGCGCTTCGGCGCCCAAAGCAATGCCTTGCCACTTTGCCAATTGGGGAGTAGTGGCAGCGCTCAGCGAAGTTGGAAGCATTGCTGCGGCTCCAAAGCTTGCAGCCAATTGAATAAACCGTCGTCGGGGCAATGTGGTAATGGGGCAATGTGTCATAACTACCAGCGCTTACGTTTCATCCAGTTATATAATCCGCTACCAATAAGCAGCAATAAGGCAAACGCCGCGAGATCCACTAAAATTGTACCGCTGATAGCAAAGAATTTTCCAGTATGTAAATCCAGTATCACACGACTCAACGGGAGGGATTGCGGACGGAAATTGGTAGCGTTTTCACCGTCTGGCACTTCGCCATAATACCAATCCAGCACCCAGGTTGCAGTAATTTCACTATTATGAATGCCTAATATTTCCTGATGATTGAGTACGATACCTGTGAGGGTGATAATCAATAAAAACAATGCGGCAATACCGCCAAGCCGTGCATGCCATTTCAGCATAATTCGCTGAAAAGTCGTACGGTTAAATCTGCGGGCTTTAGTGCTACTCATGGGTAAGGCTATTATCTAAAGTCAAGGCAAGGGTTGCCAATTGTATTAACGCCCTAACAGATAAGGTGGCGCCGGCAATACCGTCAATATCTTTATTCAGCTTGTGGCTCTGCATATCCTGTAATGTGACACCAATAAACTGGTCGGTAAAGAATGGATACTTTACCTCCCACCCATGGCTTTCACGATAAATGAGTACCTTGAGCTGAGCGATTTTGCCATTATCTACTACAAAGCCTGTGGTAATGGGTTGGTATTTACCAATTTGTTCTAAAATCCATACGCTACGGCCATCTTTTAACCAATAACGCATATGGTTGGGTGCAGGGCGCTCCAAAATGGTTTCAGTGTCTTCAACCTGCGTGTCATCCAGCCAAAGTATTTTTGCTTTTGGAGGTGCATCATCATACGCTTCCGCAATAAAGCTTTGCGGATCATAAAGTGTTTGCTCTGCATATGACGGGGATAGCCACAGCGCTATCCCCAATATTATGGCAATGAGTTTAGAATTGATAGCCCACTCCTAAATTGAAGATTTCGCTATGATTGCCGGTGTTGTCTTCGGCAAATGCCATGTCGGCTTTTAACACTACACGGTTATGTGGCCAGTAGTTCACACCAACATCCCATTGCTCATTTCCTGCCAAGCCGCTATCACCCGCTTCATTGTTAAAATAATTATAACGGGTAAATACACCAAAATCGCCTATAGAAGTATCCATACGATAAGATGGTTCGATATAGAAGCCTTCCTGCACATCACGTCCAAACGTTTTAGGGGCGGTGCCATCTAAATCCCAGCGGGCATAGAGTGCGCGGAATCCCCAAGGGCCACGGCGAATATCTGCATGTGCTTCTAGCAGCGTGGCAGAAATGCTTTCAGAAAAGCTGTCTTGCGTAATATCGGATTGATATTGAGCAAACACACCTAAATTCATGCCCGGGATTCCGGTGTAGCTTACGGCAGCGCTCACTGCACCATCTTCGGCCACGGCTTCAGCTACCTTTTGACGTCCGTTACGAATTTTAAATGCGTTGGATCCGGTGGTGGGGGTATTTAATCCGGAATGTACTGCGGTGGCATAGCTGAAGCCGCCGCCCAGTTCGCCACGTAAGCCTACACCAGCTTCCCACCATGTTGTTGGGATGATATTCTTTTCTACTGGGTTGCGTTCTACACCATAAAAGGTGGTTGGCTCATGAGTTTCGTTCATAATTCCCACTGGTATAAGGAATAAGCCTGTCTGTAAAAGGTGTTTGTCATTTAGGTCAAATTGGATAAACGCTTGCTCTAATTCCACTTCACCAGGCGCTCCATCGCCAGATAGCGAATGCTCTAGCTCTAGCTCTGAGAAGAAGCGAATACTATCGTTAAATTCATGACCAAAAAATAATACAAAACGGTGGAAATCAACTTCATCGGTACCATTCGCACTATCAAGATAGTTATTATAGTGCAGTTCACCATACCCGCCTATGCTAGTGCGGTTCCACATGCTGTTGGACTGTGAAATACGGTTTATAGGTGTTAAGGGTTGGTTTGAATTTTTAAGCGACTGTTGTGTGGTTGAGGTCGTTAGTGGCTGGTTCACTGAAGGTGTTAATGGCTGGTTAACTAAAGTATTTTCAAGAGTTTCGGTAACGCGAGCGGTTTGTTTCTCGCTGACCTGCATTTGTTCTTGCAGCGTTTCAATTTGTTTTTGCTGTTTTTGAATAATTTCCCACATTTCTTCGCGGCTGGGCATATCTGCGAGGGCAGTGGTCGCGCTTAAAAGTGTTAATCCTAAAGCGGCAAAGCAGGATTTTTGAAACATTCGTAGACTCCAAATTCAGATTTAACGTGATGGGAAACACTTTACTAATGCGTTTGATAATCAATTGCAACTGATATTGTGCGTTTTCATATTGTTTTTTTACAAATCGAAAAATTTAGCTGTAATGTTTTTGGGGTAATGGCAGCGCAATTAGCAAAACTTAAAAATAATGTTTAGCTCCCCTTTTATGCTGGCAATTCTATCGTCTTCCTAAAGTCGCTGCTTAAATCACTCCCTTACTTCAAAAACAAGAGAATCATAAAGCTCATATGCCAATTACGTTGACATCTTAGAGGTCGGGGATTCGAATCTTCTACCGCCCACCATCCTATACAAAGCGTAGGTTGCGAACACTTATAGCATTGCAATCTATAGGTTATTTTTATTCTATTCCCTGGCTATTCAAAATTGTTCGAGTATTCGTGTAATCCATTGATTAACATCAAAAAAGAATGCTCATGGGTCAGAATGAAATTGACCAATTGATGAAAAAGATCAAAAACGATACGCGTTCACCGAATGAAGTGTTTTCAAGCATCGCAAATTTGTTGGTTAGAGATTGTAACATTCCCACAGAACAATCGCACGAAGCTGCCCGTAAACTTATCAGAGTTCTTGAAATTGGTATGAAGGTGGCTGAACGGGAAAAGTGATGAGGAATGATATTAATTTTTGGTTTTCAGTGGGACAAGGCGGCAGTAAATAACGCCACCTAATGCTCCTAACACATGGCCTATATGGTCTACTTGTCCTATCAGTTCCTCCTTACCAGCCATTTTTCTTTCCCCATCCAAAGAAAATATAATTGCTAAAAACAAAAATGATAGAATCGCATATATCCATTCTTTAATGGTCAGATTTTTATGATCTGTAAAATAGGCTGCTGCTAAGGCAAATACGCCTCCAGAAATGCCGCTGACGATAATAGGTTCAGTGTAGAAGAAGATCGATGGAATGGAAGAAAAAGCTCCTACCATCAGCACAACAAGATAGCGTTTTGAGCCAACGCGCCTTTCATATATAGAAGCAAGCCCAACCCCCAAGACGTTTGATAAAAGATGGTACAAGTTTATGTGTATAAATAAATGTGTAAAAACTTGAAAGGGCCATAATATAGCCGCGTCCTTGACATTATTTAGCCCAAATATTGCATATAAAGACTTATCAATTTCTTTATATGTGAAGCCTGTCATTACTAAATAAATAAACAGCAATATTGTTCCAACACACAGGGAGGCCTTTATTTGTTGTAGATTTTCCAATAGAGAAGGAGACGCCCCTTTCAAACTTTCAGGTGCCGGTCTGTAGAAAACCAATATACCCATATAGATTGCCGAGATGATAACAAAAAATATCACTAACTATGCCTGCTGAATATTTTTCTTTAGGAACTCTAATGTTTTTTCGTCTATTTTTGCAACGCGTTCCATTCCCTTCTTTTGTGCTTTTATTTTTAGCTTTCTGCCGCTGCTAAACGTATATTTCATCGGAATTTGAATCGCCCCGTTTCCAATTTTCATACTATCTATTTCATCGTAGGTAAAAAAATCATGTTGGGAAAACTTCCCGAGCATATTCAGAGCATGAAAATGTAAGCCTTTACTCGTTACTGAAACAAAATAACTTTTCATACTGAGTACGGCTAACGGCCCAATTAAAAAAAAGAGCCAAATTTTAAAAGGCCTTTGAGCCATAAAAAAGCCAATCATATCTTCATCGGCTGACAAATTTTGCTTTATCTGCTCATATGCTTTGTCTTTGTGCATATTTTTTACTCTATTTATAATTTGTTGATGGTTTACAATAGCCGCTTTTTTTAAAAAGTCTAAAAGTTTTATGGATAACTAGCCGGGGGATTTTGGCCGTAGAAATTTTCTCTTTATACTATAAATCAGAAACTTATCATCCACCGAGGTTCTGAATTTGTCTAGCAAGCCCACCATATTTCTCTTAACATTTACAAAGCTGGCTTGCGGATCGTAAGCACCTTTTGAAGTTCTGAGTTTCTTGCTGTGATTTAATACCTTATTTATCCTTTATACCTAAATGATATAGCGTCTGCCATACGTGACGGGCTATGCATGAATTTCGGCTTTGTTGCCAAAAAATACGATATACATTTGTAACTTATGACAATATACTGGCGTGCGTTTTGCGACCATAATTTATGATATAAATATTAAGTCCGCTTATTCAGCATGCGACTAAAGGCCTATTTTAATGAAAGAGCCACTTATTAAGCATAATAACGAACTGGATGAATTATGGGCAGAAATTGAAACGCGCATGGGAGTTTGCCCATCGTTCTTTCGCTTAGCTTCTGCCGATCCCTCAATCGCACGCGGGTTGTTTGACTTAGCCAAGTTCGCCTATCTTGAAAGCCCATTGCCGGCAGAGTTTAAAGAAAAATTATTTACTTATCTTTCGCGTTTTTGTCCTGTGCGCTACTGCATCACTCGCCATGCCGCATTTTTGCTGGGCAAAGGTTATGTAGCAGGCGACCCTAATGCGCCTTTACTTACGGCCGAAGAAGTGGCGAAGCTGGTTAATGAGCCTTTGCCAAAAACCAATCTTATGCCCAAGTTGCGCGCTGAGCTTGAAAGCCATCCTCCAGTAGAGGATTGGCCGGATTATGATAGTCATTTGGGGCTTTTAGTGCGTACTGCCTGTACCATGATATTTGTAGAGCCAGAACGCTCATTTGCATGGAACCGTGCATTAAAGAACCTATTCGGGGCTCAGCGTTACGAGCAATTAATGCTATATCTCGCATTTATTCGCACCGCGCATTTTTGGACCGAAGTGCATCCTGAGCTTGAGCTGGAAGAAGATATCAACCGACTGCTATCAGAACACGAAGCTCTGGCTAGCACACTACTTAATTACCAAGGCGAAAAATCTGCTTTATTGAATGAAAAATTCAAGTTTGAACTCGGTGAATTAAAGAGTCTTTCCCTGCTCACGAATGACCTACGGCTAAGTAATGAGCGGTTTCGTGCGGCGGTAGATGCCGTTAAGGGTGTATTGTGGACAAATAACGCCATAGGCGAAATGGAGGGAGAACAACCCGGATGGGCTGCATTAACAGGCCAAACCTATGAAGAATATCGCGGATTTGGCTGGTCTGACGCTGTGCATCCTGATGATACTCAACCTACCATAGATGCCTGGAAAAAAGCGGTAGCAGAAAAAAAGCCATTTATTTTTGAGCATCGCGTCAAACGGCATGACCAGGAATGGCGGCATTTTTCTATACGTGCGATTCCTGTATTTTATGGCGATGAAATTGGTGAATGGGTGGGGGTGCATACCGATATCACCGACCAAAAAAATGCTGAGCGGCAACTTATTGAGCAAAGCGCTCAGCTTGAAGCCGTCTATCAGGCAATGAATGATGGCGTACTTGTTTTCAACATGCAAGGCGAAGCGGTTTTAGTTAACGAAGCTGCTGCAAGAATAGTCGGGCTATCCAGTGCGAAAGAATTAAAGCAAGATTTTGAATTTTTCGAGAAAAACTATGATTTACATGAACTTAATGGCGCTCATATTCCAATAGATAACTGGCCACTTTTACGAGTGATGCGGCGAATCACTGATGAATATGGAAGTGCGGCTCAGTAGCTTGAAAACCAATAGCAGCTGGATAATCTCTTTTAATGGCGAGCCGGTATGGGATAATGCTAGCCAGCAGACCCTTGCCGTTATTGTTATGCGTGACATTACTGAAAAACGCCAGTCTGAAGAATTGCTTACCGCACAAAGACAAGCCTTGGAAATGGTATTAAGCAATGCACCTTTAAAAGAAGTGCTGTTATATTTAGCAGAAGTGGTAGAAAAAAATACGAATACTTCAGTTTTCGCGGTAATTTTATTGCTTGATGAAGAAAACAGGCTTCGCCATGGTGCCGCTCCAAGCCTGCCCGATGCCTATAACGAAGCAATTGATGGCCTAACAGCACATTCAGAGCTTGGCACATGTGGAGCAGCCGCAGCAACAGGTAAAATTGTAATAACCGAATCCATTGATGCAGCGCCAAGCTGGCAGGAAATAAAGCAACTTCCACTGGATTTGGGTTTAAAAGCCGCATGGACACAACCAATATTTTCTCGTTCTGGCAAAGTTCTGGGTACTTTTGGCACCTATTTCCGCGAGTGCCGCAGTCCAGATAAATACGAAATGGATGTGGTTGCAATGCTTTCCCGCATGGCCGCTATTGCCATTGAAAACAAACAAGATCAAGCCGCATTACGAATAAGCGAAGAACGCTTCAGAAACATCGCTAAAGCCACCAGTGATGCTATTTGGGATTGGGATATGAGTACCAACAAAGTGTGGTGGAGCGACGGGATGGCCACCACGTTTGGTCAT
This sequence comes from Alphaproteobacteria bacterium, assembly GCA_022450665.1. Classification (GTDB taxonomy): domain Bacteria; phylum Pseudomonadota; class Alphaproteobacteria; order Rickettsiales; family VGDC01; genus JAKUPQ01. Next base: position 23,559 of record JAKUPQ010000029.1, read on the forward strand.
CCTTTAGATGCCGTGGGAGAGGATGCCACTTGGTGGTATGATAATATTCACCCCGACGCCCGCGACAAAACATGAAAAGATATTCAGGACGATATTAGAAACGCTGAGCATTACTGGGAGCACGCAGTGCGTTCCCTTAGCGGAAATGGCAGCTACGCTATTGTATCCGACCGCGGCTACACCATTCAAGATGAGACTGGCAAAACTATCCGCATGGTAGGCGGAATGAAAGACATTACCGCAAACAAAAAAGCACAACAAACATTAGAGCTGAGCGAAGAAAAATTCCGTAATATGGCTGACTCTATCGACCAGATGATTTGGGTAACACGTCCGGATGGGTACCATGAATATTATAACAAGCGATGGTATGATTATACTGGTATGCCAGCAGGCTCCACCGATGGTAACAAGTGGAACGATATGTTCTATAAAGAAGATCAGGAGCGTGCTCAGAAAATTTGGCAACATTCGTTAGATACGGGTGAGGCTTATGAAATTGAATATCGCCTACGCAGATATGATGGTAACTATCGCTGGGTATTGGGTAGAGCGCGCCCCATGCACGATGAGCAAGGCAATATTATCAGATGGTTTGGTACATGTACCGATATTCATGACTTAAAAGAAGCCGAAGAAAAAGCTGAAGCAGCAAACTTGGCAAAATCAGAGTTTCTGGCAAATATGAGTCACGAAATCCGCACCCCGATGAATGCAATTATTGGTCTATCGAACCTGATGGCACGTCATAAGGAATTGCCTGCCAATATGCGTCAAATGGTGGATACCTTGCAGCTTTCTTCACAATCTATGATGGCGCTGGTAGACGATGTGCTTGATATCGCCAAAATCGAAACCAATAAAATCGAACTGGAACATATTTCCTTTTCTTTACCCGACCTTATAAGTGAAGTGAAAAGCATAGTTTTGGAAAAGGCACAGGAAAAGGGGCTGGAATTTAATATTTCCTGTAGCGCTAAACAATCTCCCCTATACATAGGCGATCCTACCCGTATTCGCCAAATTCTGCTGAATCTTGCTGGTAATGCCATTAAATTTACAGCCGAAGGCAGCGTCTCTATTAGCTGCGAACACACTGAAAGAAACGATACCAGCCATCACGATGTGTGCATTCATGTGCATGACACGGGAATTGGTATACATGAAAATAAACTGGTGAGCATTTTTGATAAATTCAGTCAGGCAGATACTACTATCACTCGCAAATATGGTGGTACTGGCTTAGGGCTGGCTATCTGCAAAACATTGGCAGAGGTTATGGGCGGTGAAATTACATTAAAGAGCATCGAGGGCGAAGGTTCGCAATTTACTGTACATTTACCTTTAGAGATAGCGCATGACACCCCCAAAAAGAACCCCCTAACTGCTTCCATAGACCAATCAGAAAAAATGCCGTCAGACGCCACATCCCCCCGTCCTCGCGTATTATTGGTTGAAGATTTTGCGGCAAATGTACTTGTTGCAACTTTGGTGTTGGATAGTTTGGGTTTCGATTACGACTTAGCCGAAGATGGAAGATCCGCACTCGCCAAAATCCGTGCGGGGCGAGATCATTATCAGGCCGTATTGATGGATGTGCAAATGCCGGGAATGGATGGAATGGAGGCAACGCGCATTCTACGTGCGGAAGAAGCAAAACAATCACTAGCTCCTCTCCCTGTGATTGCCATGACCGCCCATGTCTTTGAAGAAGATCGCCAACGCTGTTTAAACGCCGGAATGAATGATTTTGTAAGCAAACCCTTCGACCCCGAGCAATTGGAAGCCACCTTGCAAAAATTCAGCAAAACCCAAACCGCTTAACCCTCGCGTTTGCAACAAGAACAAAATTCTAAATTTGCTGTGAGATTGCTTGCGGGGCGCGATTCAGGCGGTTTTAACTCTACCTGCTTTAGAAATATGGCAGCCAGCTAAACCTTTACTGACCACCTTTTTCTGCTAAAGATTCCGCTGGCCTTTTTGCAGCTGCGTAAGCATTTCGGCGGCTTGGTGGCCTCGGCTCATGCCGAATGTGTTGCCTGCGGCAATTGAGCGGGCGGATTCGTAGGAAGTGGTGGAGGTTTTTGTGCCATCCAAAATTTTGTCCAACCCCGATTGCAACAACCCGCCGACCACTTGATTACCGATGTTTGATAAAAAGCCGAACGCCCCGTTTTTGCCGCCAAGCGCCGAGGTGAAAGCGTCTTCGATACTGCCGATTCGTCCTTTGGTCAACGCCTCACCGAACCGCTCTGCCGACTGACTGAGAAATCGCCCTGCGCTGACCTGAAACATATCCGGGTTGCGGCCAATGATTCGGTTCACAATGCCATCCGCAGAGCGGGAGATTTCCGCGCCAAGCAGTGATTCTAGATTGAGGTTGCTGGTGCGTGAGGTGTTGGCCGAAGCTACTAAAGAAGTAAGTGTATCGCCGCTTCGTCCAGTGAAGAACCCTGCAACTTTGGAGAAAATGCCTCCGCTAGCAACGCCGAGCGTGTCGGAACCGGAGGAGCCATCTAAGACATTGACCACAGAGCCACCTGTGATGGGCGCATCAGGTTTAGGTGTAGGAGTTGGGCTTACCCCAAAAAGATTTTTATAGGGTGGAGATTTCATTGCTTGGCCACTTTTGATCGCCTCTACGACATATGGCGCAATTTCATCAAAACTCTGCACACTCAGGCCTATTTCTCGTCCCAGTGCATTATTATGAATATCCATTTCGCGAATAGCAGGATGCTGATCTTTAAAAGTATCGCCGCCCCATTCAATTAAATTGCCAGCTGCTTCAGAGATGACAGAAGTGCTATAATATGCAGCAACTGCACTTGAGTATATATGCCGAAATGCATCCAACGAATCATTTTGTCCTGGGTGAGGTGATTGTTGATCACTTGTGATTCCATATTTTTTTGCGACTGCATTGACATGATTCTCCCATGCTACTCTTGTGTCTGGGACGTTAATTTTATCTTTGAATAAACCCATGGGTATAAACATTGCTGTGTTCCTTGCGTCAAAATAATTAATCGTAATGGTATACAATCTGTGCAAACGTTAAGAGCACTAACAAGAAAAAGAGGAATCCTATTACCAAAATAATCTTGAAAAGCACCTTTGAAATAAAAATAATTTTCTGCTGTACCTTCCCTTTTGAACACTTTGGCATACCTACCCCTTAAAAATTGATTGAAAATTATTGAGTTGGCTCAACGTGTGTTTGTATATAGTGGGTAAGCGAGCAGTGGGAAATGCTTGTTGTTAAGCATTCCAAGTTTTTTAAGAAACGTGGTGTGCGCTTGCCAGAATGGTGGATATAGGCCATTCATCTTCAAAGTCTTCCGCTCCAAGGGTGGTATTGCGATCTCCTTCATAAACCGGCACTCTTTTTAATTGGCTTACTGGCAAATCATTGTCATAAGCCCGTGTACGAATGAAAAGCGCAAAGGCTAAGTCTAAATCGGTTTTTAATTTAGGCCAATCAGGAAGCATGAATCACACTCTATTAAAATTTATAGCGTGTCAGAGTACCATTTAACGGGCTGCTTAGGAAGGGGGCAGAAGCTTTTTGCTGCGACCTAGGCGCTTTCCGGATAAAATCAGAATCTTCTGTAATTGGCTGTGATGTTGGTTGCGGGGGCGCGATTCAAGCAGTTTTTAAATTTTCAGACAGAAATAAAATAGGATTGTTAATCTCCTGAATTACCAAAATCTTCCGCGCGTTGCATTTGCAAAAGCCACTAACGATAGCATCACAGGAACTTCCACCAGCACGCCAACGACGGTAGCCAGAGCAGCGCCGGAGTTTAGCCCGAACAGGCTGATGGCTACGGCTACGGCGAGTTCAAAGAAGTTAGATGTGCCAATCAGCGCGGCGGGTGCGGCGGTGCTGAATGGCACACGCCAAAGATATGCCCAGCCATAGGCGATGAAGAATATCCCATAAGACTGAACCAGCAACGGCACGGCAATCAAGACAATGACCAGTGGCTTATCAAGGATGGTCTGCGCCTGAAAGCCAAATAGTAGCACAACCGTAGCCAACAGCCCCATGATGGAATAAGGCTTAATCTTAGCGGTGAAGCGTTCGATTCGCGCGTGGCTCTGATTGCTATCCAGCCGCTTTCGGGTCGCATAGCCTGCTGCTAATGGAACCACGACATAAAGCACCACAGAAAGCAGCAAGGTTTCCCACGGCACGATAATATCAGACACGCCAAGCAAGAAAGCTGCCAGCGGCGCAAAAGCAAAAATCATAATGATGTCGTTGATGGAGACTTGCACCAGCGTGTAATTGGCATCCCCGCGCACCAACTGGCTCCACACAAAAACCATCGCTGTGCAAGGTGCAACACCGAGCAGAATCATCCCTGCGATATATTCTTTGGCGGTTTCGGGGGCTACTAAGCCTGCAAAGACATACTCAAAAAACAGCACGCCCAATGCAGCCATTGTAAATGGCTTAACCAGCCAGTTAATCACCAACGTGATGCACAACCCTTTGGGCTTGCGCCCTACATCTTTGAGGGAGGCAAAATCAACATTCACCATCATGGGGTAAATCATCACCCAGATAAACAAGGCTACGACCAGATTCACGCTGGCATATTCCATTGCTGCTACAGCTTCAAATAGCGAGGGAATAATTACACCAAGCCCAATGCCTACGGCAACGCAAAGCGCCACCCACAGTGAAAGATAGCGTTCAAAGAAACCAAGAGGAGATTGCGGTTCGGTCATAGTAATTCTTTCTCAATGCGCTGTCTCAGCATGAAACATGCTTCATCAAATGCGGCGTTAATTTCTTTTGATGAACCTGCCGCTTTTGCGGGATCTGGTGTGCTCCAATGCAACTTTTCATGTGTGCCAAAGAAAGCGGGGCAGGCTTCAGCGGCGGCAGCATCGCAAACGGTAATCACCAAATCAAAATGCTGACCCGCAAATTCATCCCATGATTTGCTGTGTGGTGTGCCAGCGTCAAAACCGTGACGCTTTAAGGTCTCAATGGACTTGGGATGCACATAGCCAGCAGGATCGCTTCCTGCACTTACTGCTTCATAGCGCCCTTCTCCAAGCGCATTAATCAATGTTTCAGCCATAATAGAACGGCAAGAGTTACCTGTGCAGAGGACAAGTACCCGTTTCATCAGCAACACTCATTTTTCGGAGCGCAAGATATTTGCTCACCATCTTCACGGATACAGCAATTTTCATTTAGGTAGTTAATTAAGCCGTTCATTGCTTCACAGTTCGCGGCATAGATCATCTGCCGTCCTTGCTTGTTTGATGTGACCAGTCCCGCATGACTAAGATGCGAGAGGTGAAAAGATAGTGTGTTATGCGGAATGCCGAGCTGATTGCTCAACGTGCCAGCAGG